>NZ_JBCOCI010000120.1:0-8892 GCF_040929485.1 Phocaeicola sp. RTP21198st1_B8_RTP21198_201120
GTATAACGGAGGACACGAGAGAAAAAAGACAGACACATTATAATATTCGCACGCGCGTAAACAAAAACGGAAAAAGAAAAAAAAGAATACGCAAACAAAAAGCCGGAAAAAACGGAAAAAGAAAAAACGGAAGGCAAACTTGCAAACACACTAAAAAACAAAACCACCATTTAAAGCAAGAACGAAATCAAAAACAATAAATAAGTAAATTCTATAATTCTCTTTATACAAAAAAAAACAAACCTGTGTTATTCCTCCGTTTACAAATAAAAAACTATCCATCTATCAGATAATCCATTAAAAAAAACGTATCTTTGCTACTCATTATTTTTAATGCTAACATGAAATACGGAGTAACAAAAAATACATTAGTTATTACAGCAGGCATAGTTTGGCTCTTAGCCGGTATCAATATCTTGCGTATTGGAATAAGTTGCTGGATAAACGATTCTCATTATTGGTTCTTCAAAATCTGTGAAGCCACTATAGTATTTCTTTTATTCTTTGGTCTGATATTTCATAAACTTTACAAGAAACATACTCATCGCATATCTCAAAAGAAATCCAAGAATTGTCCATTCTCTTTCTTCGATGTAAAAGGGTGGATTATCATGGGATTCATGATTACCATAGGTATCTTGACACGCACCCTGCATGTACTACCAGAAGCATTTATTGCTGTATTTTATACAGGATTGTCAGTAGCCCTAATTACAACCGGTACCCGATTTATATGGTACTGGTGGAGAAACAGGCATCTACTAGTCTGATTAGTCATTCGGTCTACAGAGGTTTCCACGATGGATGCTGTTTTCCCCTCGCACAATGTCAGCGAGAGCCTCCCAAAAGAAACGACAGCATCACCAATCACTCTTTCAAATCGTATATCTCAAGAAATGTATAGGCTACACAGGTTGGTACCACTAGCAAAACGAATCAACGAAAATCATATAATACTACGCTACCGTTTCCACATCGGGCAAATCAGACATACCTGATTACAAATTGTTATAAGCCCCGGAACAAGTTGTTGTCATTGTATGGACGGCATACAGTCCGGCAACCTTAATGCAGTACATCTGCACCGGTAAGCTCCACAATACGTTCGGCCACAGTTTGTGTGTCCCTGCGCGGAGAAGTAAGCCACAAGCATCTTACTTTTTTCAGCCGGATAATCGAAATCACTCCAGTTCTCTCCACTTCCTAGCTTTTCGGGCATTGTTAACTGTTCTGTTTCTGGTGCGGAAGTATCATTGGGAAAACATGCTATCACGCTGAACTATTGATTGTCATATTCTTCATCTGTCGCAACATAAGTCAATATGTCGTGTTTGAAAAAGTTAACGAAAAGTTACAACTCCTTGTCGAAAAACTCCATTCCCCCCCTAACTGCCGTACCCACATACTCCGGCACGTAGTAGATTTTGCTGTGTGTTGCATCGGAAATAAAAGTCAATTCCTTGTCCTGTGTACCCGTGACACGGCTATAACATTGTTCCGTTGTATAATAAGATATCAGCAATGCTACCAACTATCATCAGTAACGTCTGATTGAATAGATTTATGTTCTGTACTCCGTCGGATTGAAACCGAGATTCTGTTGTACATAACGGCTGAGATAGGCTTGTGACGAGAAGCTGAACATATCGGAAATCTGCACGAACGACAATGACTTATCACTCAACAGGCGTGAAATATCAAATATTGTATAACGGTTAATCCAATAGTTGGCGGCATATCTGCTCACCTTTTTTAACACTTCCGACAAGTATTTCGACGTAATGCACAAACAATCGACATAATAAGATACCTCCCTGTGTTCGCGGTATGTACCATCCTCCAGCATTCTCAAGAAACGATGTATGATGGAGGCATCTGCGTTGAAATGTCGCTTTCATCATAGATACGAGCATGAAAATCGAAAAAATCAAGGATAGCCGTCTGCATGGCGTTGATAAGCATTTCACGGTAGAAACGATGTTCAGTATCCTTGATACACAACTCAAGCAGTTCAAGATCTCGACGACAGACAATCTGCTGTTCAAGCGAGAGGTGCATGACAGAGTTGAGGAAAAGGCCAGTTGTCCTTTCATTCCATAATTGCTCTAAGGTTACATAGTTCAACAAATCCAGACTTCACATAGATAATCTTGGCACAGAAATCCATTGAAACTTCTATATTTTCAATCATTTTCCGCTTGCGGATAATCGACAGATCGCCAGCATGCAACTCAAAATCCATTCCGTTGAACCGATATCAACATCCCCCTCCCAAACAGAACAAATGTGACAAATACTCCTCTTCGGCATCGGTCGGAATCCGGGTAGCCCAATCGATTACCATAATATCTTTACACTCTTCCATACTTTTATACCGTTTGCTTAATAAAAACAGAAATAACCATAAATACAGAATCTCAAGCGACTGCTGCTATAAAGCCATTGCATTTACATTTTTTAATAATTCTACAATGGAATAGTTATTTTTTATGGGCGATCCTCCGAACACTTCGCTCATCTCCATCATTTCAAGTTCAATATCTATCTCCTTTACTTTTTCATCAGTCATGTGAACATCAGCAGCACCAGCATTTTCTTTAAGCCGGCACAGATGGCACGTTCCTAGAATAGGTATAATCCATGGACGTTTGTTCATCGTCCACGACAGCGCGATTTGCGACGGGATGGCATGGTATTTTTCCGCCAAACGGTCAATAAGAGAAAACAACGATTCATTCTGCTCAAAACTCTTCATCTGGAATTGAGGCATAACGGCACGGTAATCCATTCGAACATCAAATCGTGTTTCAGCAGTATAACATTTCGTAAGCAGCCCGTTTGCAAGTGGCGAGAAGGCCACAAGGCCCATGTCTAGTTCTTCAAGGAGAGGGAACATTTTTCGTATTGGCGAGCCATCATCGAATAGTGGTTCTGCACAGCAATAACGGGACAAACTGCATGAGCGCGACGTAGATACTCTTCAATAGCTTCTGAAATGCCCCAGTGCAGGATTTTCCCATCACGGATCAGATCGGTCATTACTCCTGCTACTTCTCCGGTTCAACCTTCGGATCAATATGATGCTGATAATACAGATCTATACGATCAGTACGCAAACGATGGAGTGATCCTTCAACTGAACTGTAGATAACTGAAGGCTGCGAATCGGGAATCACGACATGTGTACCGGCTACGCCAAAACCATCAAACTATATGCCGAATTTTGAGGCTATCACAATTTGGTTGCGGAACGACTGCAACGCTTTTCCCAACAATTCTTCATTACCATTCGACCTGTCCGGTGTACCATACATTTCGGTCGTGTCAAAAAAGTATACCCCATATCTACGGCATCGGTCAATAGTTCCGTTATTTTACACTTATCGGCAGGCGCACCGTAGGCATGACTCATACCCATGCAGCCCAGACCGACGGCCGATATCCTCAATCCACTCAGTCCTAATGTTCTGTATTCCATACCATCTTTTCCACCTCTTCCTGCGTAGCGTTGAAAAAGCGTTTTTCTTTATTGAGCGAACACATTTGTTCCATTTTCTTGTTATTCAGTTCGAAATCGAAAAATGGCAATATTCTCCTTGATATAATCGAGGTTCGATGCTCCGGGAATGACAGAGAAATCTCCTTGAATATGCCAGCGAAGAATTATCTGGACGGGAGATTTACATGTACCTTGGCTATTTATCGGATGACAGACTGAACAACGCACCATTAGACATCGCACCACCCAACAGAAACCAACAAGTAATGTGAATACCATAAGGTTTTACCTTGTCGCGTATGGCCAACCGTTGAGCGTAAGAGTGGCATTCGATCTGCAATACTGCGGGTTTTACACGCGATTCGATCATAATTTTCTCGAACGCCTCGTCATTTGCATCGAAATTACTGATTCCCAATGCACGTACTTTTCCCATATCACGCCATGCACCCACAAAATCGCCGGCTGGCTGGTGAACAAATCCAATTGCATGTGTTCCAATATCTTATCTATAGCCTCTAATGTCTTACTTTCGCCATATTCGGTCGGCCAAAGTTTCGAGGTGATCCAAATTTTCTCACGTGAAATACCACTCTCCTTTACAGCTCGTCCCACTCCGGCTTTATCATTGTGCATGAGCAGTATCGATATGTCGATAACCGATCTTCAAAGCAGTAAGGCACGATTGTTCACATATAGAACCGGATGATTGCATAAAAGTTCCCAAACCGAATTGCGGCATCAACACACCATTATTGAGTTGTACCATCGGTACATTAGCGACAGTTTTACAAATATCCTGTGCGGAAACAAAGATGCAGCCCATCAAGGCCACACACACTAGCATTGCAATAAACTTCTTCTCCATATTATATTTCTAATCTGTTTTTAATAGTTTCACAGTACAAAATTAGCGTGACTTGCCTATGTTATATTTACAAGAAATACGGATTGAATTACATTTTTTCAGTTTTTGAATATAAAATTACTTCTATCCGCAAAAACAACAATAGAAACAGAAATTTATATAACAACTTCCTGAAAGAAAAAGTGTAATTTTATAGAAGAAAATAATCAATCATAACAAGAATATGAATACAATAAAATTGAATAACGGTGTCGAAATGCCCCAGATAGGTTATGGCGTCTATCAAGTTTCTCCGAACGAATACGAACGTTGTATAAGCAGTGCTTTATAGATCGGTTATCGCATGATCGATACAGCACAAGCATACCACAATGAGGAAGGTGTAGGTAATACCATACGTAAAAGTGATATCGACTGCAAAGAGATTTTCCTCGTAT
Source organism: Phocaeicola sp. RTP21198st1_B8_RTP21198_201120 (assembly GCF_040929485.1). Lineage (NCBI taxonomy): Bacteria > Pseudomonadati > Bacteroidota > Bacteroidia > Bacteroidales > Bacteroidaceae > Phocaeicola > Phocaeicola sp. RTP21198st1_B8_RTP21198_201120. The sequence goes on from NZ_JBCOCI010000120.1 coordinate 4,805, forward strand.
CAAAAATATGGATTTCCAACTACGGTTACAAAAAGTGAAAGCCTCTATCGACAAAAGTTTGGACCGCTTACAAACCGACCACATTGACCTAATGCTCCTGCATCAGCCGTTCTGTGACTGATACAGTGCATACCGCGCACTGGAAAAAGTATATAAGGAGGGAAAGCTTCGCGCCATAGGCGTCTCAAATTTTTACCCTGATCATTTCATCTATATCACTAACAACATGGAGATTGTTCCAGCTGTGAATCAAGTGGAAACACACGTATTCAACCAACAGACTGAACCGCAAAAGAGTTCGGCACGCGCATCATGTCGTGGAGACCGCTCACCGAGGGCCGTAACGGTTTCTTCACGAATTCAATACTTGCCGAAATCGGTAGCAAATATGGGAAAAGCATAGTACAGATCGCTCTGCGCTGGTTAATCCAACGTGGCGTCATCATCATCCCCAAATCGATTCACATAGAACGGATGCAACAAAACACCGACATTTCCAATTTTGAGTTGACAGACAAAGATATGGCTACCATCGCCACACTCGACATGGGATACAGCCTCTTTTTTGATCATTATGATGCTAGAACCACCCATATGTTTATGGAATAGAGATAAAATAATACTACTATAACGACGGTTCAACAGTTCTGATCGTGTAGAATCAACACAAGACAATGAACAAACTGGTTAAATCAAACTAATAAAAAACAATCGCCGCAGAAATAGATGTATAACTCCCTGCGGCAATTGTTTTATTGTAATATCCAAGTGCATCGATCTATCAATTGTTTTTTACTATCACTGGCACGTACTTCTATTTCATTCCTTCCTTTTCTGAGAGGGACCTCCTTGAACAAACAAACTTTCAAACTGTCCGGCTTCATCCTTCTACACTGACAGTCATTCACTATCAATATCACTTCTTCTACATTCGAAAAGACCTGTACATCAACGAGCGGCTTCACCCGATTCACATTACGACGCCCTGCGATATAAATCATAGGTTCTGGATTCCAATTGGCCCGGTAAAAATAATAAGCATCCTTTTTAATCTTACGATCATGAGTTACCAGTCCTTTGTCATTGATGCCCGAACGATCCCCCTCCATACGATGAGCTGCACCGAAATCAAACATATTCCACACAAAACTAGCCCACACATACGGACGTTCATTTATTATTTTCCAATTCTGAATATGATATTCTGTTTGCCAATTCTCTGGATGCCACCAACTTCCGGGAACAGTTTGTACCAATGAGTCCTGCTGATGATAGATACTAGCACCAGCACCATATTCGCTGATGGCAATTTTTATTTCGGGATGGTTCTTATGAGTAGCATCCAACCATGTGGCAAGCGTAGCCGGTGTGGCCCCATACCATCCATCATAGCGATTCCAAGCTATATGATCAGTAATGAAATTCAACGCGCCATCCTGATTACTTGCAGAAGTAGTAGGACGAGTAGGATCCTCCCGATGTGCCATAGCATTCAACTCCTTTATATACTCTACAGGATTGTCTCCCTGCTCTTTCAATTCATTGAACAATCCCCAAAAACAGATACTAGGATGATTGTAATGCTGGCGGATCATCTCTTTCAACTGCTCCTTACCATTTTCGCGGAAAGAAGGCTGATCAACAAAACCTTTATCAGCGTATCCTCCCGGCCCCACAAATGGAATCTCAGCCCAAGTGACAATGCCATATTTATCCATTAAATCATACATATAGGTAGCTTGTGGATAATGTGCCAGACGAACGGCATTCACCCCCATATCAAGCATGATACGAGTATCTTCCTCGTGATGCACCGGATAAAGAGCATTACCCACTTCCGCCCTCTCCTGATGACGGCATACACCATGCAGCGGCAAATGTTTTCCATTCAAGAAAAAACCTTTATCGGGATCCGTGATGTAATAACGTACCCCTAACGGCTGTTCCACTTTATCCAACTCTTTTCCATCTTTAATCAAGGTCACCACCGTCTGATACATGAATGGATCCTGCGTCCCGTTCCAAAGACGCGGATTCTTCAGTATGAACTCTATATTCTCTACCTGTACATCTGTATGAGGAATCATACTTACTTCCTTCTCCGTTTCATACACAGTCTTTTTTTCATCATTAACCTGCAACCGGAGCACTGCTTTTCGGAGTTCTCCCGTTCCATTAGAAAGATTGATGCGTGCACAAATAGCTGCCTGTTTGTCCGTAATCTGTTGCTGTATGAGATAAACCCCAGACGATGCATAATCTAACGGAGAGATACACAGGTTATCAGTCAGCAACAGATGTACATCCCGATAAATGCCACCATAAAAATTAAAATCACCGACCAATGGCATTACATCCAACTGCTCGCCATTATTGACACGTACCAGCAATGTATTCTCTTTTCCATATTCCACTTTATCGGTTACCTCGAAGACAAAAGCTCCATAACCGCCCCGATGCTCACCTATATGTTTACCATTTACAAAGACATTGCTCACGCAATTCGCTCCCTCAAAACGTAAAAAAAGCCGCTTACTTTGCCACTCGGGACGGATGAATATTTTTTTAGTATAATTACCTATTCCCCTCTTGTAATCGTGCTTACCACCCAAAGCGTCCTGTGCATTCCAAGTATGAGGCAAGTCTACCCTACGTGCAGCATTAGCATTTACTTGATGGGAAAAACGGAAACTCCAATCCTGATTGATAAGCTTATCTTCTCTTTGTGCCAACATCTGCATACTGAAAGCTGCGGCAAACAATACAGTAAAAGTTCTTCTGAGGTTTTTCATATGTATTTTTATTATTATACTTTGATTTATGTTCCAACAGCAAAAATAGATAAAAAACTTGAGAGACCAACTAAAACACAGAAGAATAGTTGAATACAAAGAAGATAAAAGTCAAAACCGCCGTGAATAACTTTTCTTCTGATATTCACAGCGGCATATATTATAACTAGAATAATAAATCAACACATATCCCCTCAGAGATTTTTCCAAGCATTTCTTAGAATATTTTGTATAAAAGCATGCTAAAAAATACCGATATAATTACAAATACAAAGTCCAACGAAATATTAGTTTATTATTTTACATTTAGCTTATAACCAACAGAGAGGGTTAAACTATTATAGTTTACACCTATATTATCATTTTTAGATTCTTTTCCAAGTGATATTTCATATTGAAGCTTAACTGTCCACCTCCGATTTTCAATACCTACAGCAGACGTCATTCCCCAGTCGAAATTTCTCGCATGTTGATATAGAAACTGGTTGCTACCACCCTCCGTACTTTCTCCCACACCAGGATATCCTTCAACCAAACCGGAAGAAGGTATAGTAAGATAATATGGATTACTATCAATATGATTTTTGATACAATATCCTATATATGGTCCTATTTCAAAGAAAAATTTAGTGGAATTGTTGCTATGGATAGAGATTTTAACCCAAATAGGAACTTGTAAAAAATGCCTTGTCTGAGAAACATTTTCTATCCATGTAGCATCTCCATTACTATATGTTCCACCATTATTTACAGAGTATCCTCTAAAAGTATAATATAATCCCGACTTCATAGAGAACACATTATTAACATTATAATCTGCAGATATTCCTAAACGAGTGGATGGACGCCAGCATTCTCCATACCCAGTTCTTTGTATTGCAGATAACCCAGCTTCGGTTGCCCATGTGACACACTGAGCATTAGCCCACATGCTACAAGAAAAAACAACAGCAAATAATAATACTTTTTTCACTGAAAAATAAATTAAAGTTAGTAATTTTATAGTTTATACTATCGTGTCGCTATAATCTTTTTCATCATAATAACCTTATTTTTTACAGAATGACAACAAAGTTTCATTTTACCCCCATCCATGAGATTATTTTTATTTCAAACTAACATTTTACCAAATCGGTAAAATCGAACGTAAGTACGACATAGCGATGACTGATCCGCTAAAAAACAACCTAAATCAACCATTATTTGAATACAATGGAAACAAGCAATAAAGTATTGCACGAGAAACTCACATGAGAAAAGAAAGTTCCGGTTATGCATTGATGGAATACCTATACC
>NZ_JBCOCI010000121.1:0-8861 GCF_040929485.1 Phocaeicola sp. RTP21198st1_B8_RTP21198_201120
CAGGGATTCGAACCCCGGGTACCTCGCAGTACAACGGTTTTCAAGACCGCCGCAATCGACCACTCTGCCACCTCTCCCAAACTTCCTTTCAGAAGTGCTTTTGTTGAAAGCGTTGCAAAGGTACGACTTTATTTTAAATATGCAAGACTTTTGAACAAGAAAAATTAAAGGTTTTATTATATTTGCACTCTCAATCGAAAAAAGCATATGAAACTAAAATGTCTTTTCTTACTGTTACTTTTGGGGATATCCTTTTGTGTACATGCACAAAAGCGCCCCGTCATCCTTGAGAAACAGTTGGAAATCATTAGGAAAGAACCTGATAACGGGGATGCCTTAAAATTTCTATGCCAATACTATTTAAATAAAGGAGATTATTCCAAAACCATCACTTACGCTGAGATTATGAAAAACGTAGCGGACAAGACTAAAAATCCTCTACTCCAACTCTATTCATATATCTACCAAGCACAAGCGCAAATGATGAGCGGACGGGAAAAAATAGCCAAAAAAAACTTGAATCTTTCTCTTGAATTAGCAACCAAACTGAATAATGACTCCACCCTTTGTTCCGTCTATGGTAGTCTCGGACTCTATTCAGCAAATATTGAAACCGATTATTACCGTGCCATACGATGGCTTTATAAAGGTATCCAATTGGCACAACAAAATAATTTCCAACAACAATACGCTTTGCTTTTAGGCAATTTAGCAAATATCTATTACCTCAAAAAAGATACAGCCGGCATCAAATACGCATTAGAATGTTATGAATTAGGACACAGTATGCGTAATCCATACATCATTTATTCCGGTGCAGTAAATTCTGCCTATATGTATTTTTTAATGAAACAGAATGAGGAAGCAATGAAATATATCCATGAAGCCGAAACATTGATGCTGGAAAATGATTTCTACGACCAAGCCCATACCTATAATCTCTTTGGCAATATATTATATGATATGGGTGAATATGCTCAGGCTTTGGAATATTACAAAAAAGCCATGAAGGATAAACAGGCGGCACAAACTTCCTCTATTGTCTATGCCCATTTGGGATATGCACGTATACTAATGCAGCAAAACAAACAACCAGAAGCTATTTTATTGTTAAAACAAGGAATAGCTATTTCTTATGCACGCGTCAACGCCATCCATCGCAATGAACTATACGAAAATCTGTCTACCTGCTATGAGCAATTGCACCAATATCATGACGCACTGAAGTATTATAAAATATTCCGTTTGGAAAACGACAGCCTTTTCAACAAGGACAAAGAAAGAGATTTAAGCGAAATGCGATTCAAATATGACTCTGAGCGGCAGGAAAATTTAATAAAACAAAGCAAACTAGATGTAATGCAGAAAGAACAGCGTATACAGCAACAAACATTTATTCTTATTATCACTGTAATTGTTTTAGGGTTGCTTTATTACCTCTACCGCCGTAAAAACAAACTTTATTTAAGTATTGTCAAGCAAAATCAAGAAGCAATCAAAAGAGAAACGGAACTGAATCGCCGTATAAAAGAATTGGAGACCAATGCCCCCTCCATGGTTTCTACTTCCGAAAAGTATGCTTCCTCCTCACTCACCGATGAGAAAAGTTTAGAACTTTTCCGTACATTAGAGCGTATTATGAGAGAAGAAAAAATTTACAAAGACAATTTTATAACAAAAGACAAAGTAGCGGAAATACTAGGAACTAACCGTACTTATTTATCACGTATCATCAATGAACAATCCAAATTATCCTTCACTCATTATGTAAATCGTTTCCGTATTGAAGAAGCTATCCGCCTATTATCTGACCCCAATAACGAAACTCCGATGAAAGCCATTTCTGCAGAGTTGGGATTTAACTCCATTTCCACCTTTTATAACCTTTTCCAATCCTCTGTGGGAATGACCCCCTCCCAATATAGAAACAAAGTTATGGAACTCCAAAAAGAGCAATAGATTATCTTTTTGCTCTATTTTTTATTCTGAAAACAGCAATTGCCGATATTTATATAGGTATAGAGAGACATATCTAAGATATTATCCCTTACTTTGCGGTATGAACATTAATCAAAATTTAAATAATACGTAATGAAAAAGAAGTTTTTTTTAAGTTGCCTCTTAATCGTTATGGCATTGCTTCCGGCAGTTGCCCAGATTCAAGATCCGGTACAATTCAAAACCGAGTTAAAGACGATTTCCGATACGGAAGCACAAATAGTATTCACTGGTAAGATTGACGCCGGATGGCACGTTTATTCCACGGACCTTCCTTCGGGAGGTCCTATCTCCGCTACTTTCAACGTAGACAAGATAGAAGGAGTAGAATTAGTAGGGAAGCTCACTCCACAAGGTAAAGAAATTGAAAACTTCGACAAGGTGTTTGAAATGAAATTACGTTACTTTGAGAACACTGCCATTTTCATTCAGAAACTAAAAATAACTGGCGCTACCTATATGATAGAAGGTTATATGGAATTCGGTGCCTGCAACGATGAAAACTGTCTGCCTCCTACTGAAGTTTCTTTCTCTTTCTCCGGAAAAGGAGTTGCCGCTGCTACTACAAGCAAGACTACTGAACCCGCAAAAACAGAAACAGCCATAACGGAAGTTCCTGTAGCGGAAACAGCTACTGCAACTACCGCAACAGATAGTGCTACAACTGCCGCCCTGATCGGCAATGACACTGCTGTCCAAGATTACTGGACTCCGGTTATCCAAGAGTTGAACGCATTTGGCGAAACGACATCACAACAAGACCGTTCATGGATTTACATCTTCTTTGCCGGATTTATCGGTGGATTACTAGCCTTATTTACGCCCTGTGTATGGCCTATCATCCCAATGACGGTAAGTTTCTTTTTAAAACGTAGCAAAGACAAAAAGAAAGGAATCCGTGATGCATGGACATATGGTGCTTCTATTGTAGTGATCTATGTATTATTAGGTCTTGCCATAACCTTAATATTCGGTGCCAGTGCCTTGAATGCACTTTCCACAAATGCTATTTTTAACATATTCTTCTGCTTGATGCTAATTGTATTCGCAGCCTCTTTCTTTGGAGCATTCGAACTTACTCTTCCTTCAAAATGGAGCAACGCAGTAGACAGTAAAGCGGAACAGACCAGTGGTTTGTTAAGTATCTTCTTGATGGCATTCACCCTATCTTTGGTTTCATTCTCATGTACAGGCCCTATCATCGGCTTTTTGTTAGTAGAAGTTTCCACCACAGGTAGTGTGATTGCCCCTGCCATCGGTATGTTAGGTTTCGCCATTGCACTGGCATTACCGTTCACTCTGTTTGCCATGTTCCCATCCTGGTTGAAATCCATGCCTAAATCAGGTGGCTGGATGAATGTAATTAAAGTCGTATTAGGCTTCCTCGAACTTGCGTTTGCTTTGAAATTCCTGTCGGTTGCTGACTTGGCTTATGGATGGGGGATTCTAGACCGTGAGACATTCCTTGCTTTATGGATTGTGATTTTCGCTTTGCTAGGCTTCTATCTGTTGGGTAAGATCAAATTCCCTCACGATGATGATGATGATAAAGTAGGTGTTGCCCGTTTTTTTATGGCTCTTATCTCACTTGCATTTGCTGTATATATGGTACCGGGCTTATGGGGTGCTCCTTTGAAAGCTGTCAGCGCATTTGCTCCTCCCATGAATACACAAGACTTCAACTTATATACCAATGAAGTACATGCGCAGTTTGATGACTACGATGCCGGTATGGAATATGCAAAACGTACCGGAAAACCGGTAATGCTCGACTTTACAGGTTACGGATGTGTAAATTGCCGTAAAATGGAAGCCGCTGTATGGACTGATCCGAAAGTAAACAAGTTGATGACTGAGGACTATGTACTGATAACATTGTTCGTTGATAACAAAACCCCGTTGCCCGAACACATCAAAGTGATGGAAAACGGTAAGGAACGTACACTACGCACGATCGGTGATAAATGGAGTTACTTGCAACGTTCTAAATTCGGTGCCAACGCACAACCTTTCTATGTATTGATTGACAATGAAGGAAAACCGTTGAATAAATCATATTCATATGATGAGGATATAGATAAATATGTTGACTTCCTCCAGACCGGATTACAAAACTATAAAAAATAACCAAAGTGTGTCAAAAGTCGAAGGGGTGTCAAAACTAAATAAACCTATCATTCTATTCATTCAGAATATTCTTTAATGAAAAATATTCTGAAAATCAACGAAAAGGAAAAGACAAACGAAATGATAGTTTTATTCGAGTTTTGATACACTTTCAAAAAGATTTTTGCAAGACCCCTTAATAATTATCTACTATGATCGCCAAACCAGAAAGAGAGCAAATCATTGCCCTTATAAATCGCGAGGTCGTTCCGGCTATCGGGTGCACAGAACCCATAGCCGTAGCCCTTTGTGTAGCAAAAGCAACAGAAACACTAGGTAAAAGACCTGAAAGGATTAAAGCTTTACTCAGCGCCAATATTCTTAAGAACGCCATGGGAGTAGGCATCCCGGGGACAGGAATGATTGGACTACCTATCGCTATCGCCTTAGGGGCATTAATCGGGAAATCCGAATATCAATTGGAAGTCTTAAAAGACAGCACTCCTGAAGCCGTAGCAGAGGGTAAAAAACTAATTGACTCACAAGCTATCTCTATCGGGCTGAAAGAGAATATAGAAGAAAAGTTATATATCGAAATTATCTGTGAAGCTGACGGTGATAAAGCAACGGCCATTATTGCTTGCGGGCATACCAATTTTATATATGTGGCCTTTAACAACCAAGTTTTACTAAACAAACAAACTACCGCCGCCTGCAATGAGGATGCAAAAAAACCGGAGTTGAACTTGCGAAAAGTGTACGATTTTGCCACCACCACACCATTGGATGAAATTCGTTTTATTCTTGAAACCAAACGTTTGAACAAAGCGGCGGCAGAACGTTCTTTCAAAGGAAACTACGGTCACGAATTAGGCAAAATTCTGAAAAGTAGCAAAAGTGAAGAACAAATATTGGGAAGTAATACATTTACCCACATCCTTTCTTATACCTCGGCAGCTTGCGATGCACGTATGGCGGGAGCCATGATTCCTGTCATGAGCAATTCGGGAAGCGGGAACCAAGGAATTACAGCTACCTTACCGGTAGTAGTCTATGCCGAAGATAACCATAAATCAGAAGAAGAATTGATCCGCGCACTGACACTCAGTCACCTAACAGTGATTTACATCAAACAAAGCTTGGGGCGTCTGTCTGCACTATGCGGTTGTGTAGTAGCTGCAACAGGTTCTAGCTGTGGTATCACTTATTTGATGGGAGGCACTTATGAGCAAATCACTTTTGCTGTACAGAATATGATCGCCAACCTGACGGGTATGATTTGTGACGGAGCCAAACCCAGTTGTGCTCTGAAATTAAGCAGCGGTGTCTCTACCGCTGTATTTTCAGCCATATTAGCGATGGAACATAAATGCGTATCTTCTGTAGAAGGTATCATTGATAATGATGTGGACCGTAGCATCCGCAACCTTACCAGAATCGGTTCACAAGGCATGAATGAAACCGATAAACTAGTATTGGATATTATGACACACAAACAATGTGATTAAAGGTATATATAAAGATAAGAGAGCTAAAAACGAATCAGACACGGTGTTTATACAATCCGTGTCTGATTTTATTTCTCACTCCACCAACATGTCTTTATATTGGGTATGCCGGGTAAAAAACATTTTTGCAAAAGAACAAGTAGGACATATTTTAAGCCCTACGACCGAAGCATATCTCACAGCGGCCTCGGTCAAAGCCTGAGCTATTCCCTGCCCCTCCAACTGTGGGGGAACTATTGTATGAAGGATATCCAAAACTCCGTTCTTTTCATCATATTGCAAATAGGCGATTTGTCCCGATTCAAATACTTCGAAACGGTCTACTTTCTCGTCATGTATAACTGTATGTTCCATTCTATATTGATTTTAATGTATGACTATTATTAATAAAAACAATAATAAAATGGAATTGTTTTTACTCATAGATGAAATCTGTTACAGAACGTATGTCTGTTGACGAAACTCCGATACAAACCTTAAATGGCACTATAAAATATTGAAAACTATCTACCTTGTTTATATTGGAAAGCCGAAGGTAGTATACCAAATTCTTCCTTAAAATATCGACTGAAATATTTCGGATTATTAAAACCCACCTGATAGGCTATTTCTGAAATATTCTGTTGACTTCCACGGAGTAATTGGGCAGCCCGCTTTAAACGAATTATACGAATAAACTCGATAGGGGTCTTACCGGTAATAGCCAATAACTTTTTATATAAATGAACGCGGCTCATCCCTAATTCCTTGCTTAGCTCTTCTACAGACAAATCGCTGCGTGCAATATTATCCTCTACATATTTCACAGCATGATTTATCAGTTTTTCATCCATCGAAGTTATGGCAGTCCCACTAGGTTTGAGATCAATATAAGCATGATTCCAAACCGTTTTCAACTCCAGTTCACTTTTTTCTTCAGGAACAGCGGTCACCATTTCCTGTACCCCCTCCGGTGGAATAATATGAGTTATCATCTCATTACTCTCACCCTCAACCAATTGAATCACCGTTGCTCTTTGTGGAGCAACGGCAGAGATTGTTTCTATATTTTTTTCTTCTGCAATTTCTTCCGTATTACCAGATTCTAATCTTCGAATATCCTCCTCCAGTCCTTCTATTGTTATTATATGGTTCAGTTCTTCTTTCGATTCCTCCCCGACATTAGACGCCACATAAGACTCCGGAACTTGAAGTGTGGAAATATCTTCTACCGACTTATCTACAACTTGCACCTGTTCTATCTTCATCGGTTTACCCCCAGAACGTTTTACTGGAATATGGATAATAAAAACACAACCGACAGGGGTATTATCCATTACGTTCACCGTGCCATCGTGAAGCGTGACAAAATCACGTACAATACTCAGACTACCTCCGCCACCTGAGAAGCTCATATCCGGATAATCCACTTGATAAAAATGTCCGAAAATGCGTTCTCTGTCTTCTTTTTTAATGCCGATCCCTGTATCAGCCACTCTGATTTCCAGCATTTCCCGAGAATCCTGTCCTTCCACTAAACTGACAGACACATCAACTCTTCCACCACTGCAAGTAAATTTAAAAGCATTGGAAAGCAGACTCATCATCACTTCCCTCATTTTATCCCCATCAAACAACATATTCAATGAGGAAACAGCTGAATAAAAAGTGAGAGAAACATCTTTCTGTTCAGACAAAGAGATAAAAGAATCACAAATCGTATGAATATAAGAGATGATATCATCATCAGACAAACTTAAATAATATCCATTCACATCAATTTTCCTAAAATCCAACAACTGATTTACAAGATTCAACAACCTTACCGCATTGCGTTGCACTATATTTAATTTATCCATCAGAACAGCATCCGATTGATATTCCTTCATCAGCGTTTCCAACGGTGAGATAATAAGAGTGAGCGGAGTACGTAGTTCATGGCTGACATGAGTGAAAAACTTCAAATTCATATCTGCCTTCTCCTGATTCCTCTCTATTTCTTGCTTTATTTGCTGTATTTTAAATTTATTCCGTTCTCCACGCAGAACCCAATAGCATCCCAATACCAATACAGCAACCACCAAAAGGCTATAAACAATATATGCCCAAACGGAACGCCAAAAAGGAGGATAGATAACAATTTTCAATGAAGCTTCTTCATCTCCACCATATCCGTCACTGTTGACTGCTTTCACTTTCAGCATATAAGTTCCGGGGGCTAGATTAGTATAAGTCACTTTGTCATAGGTAGTAGTCATCCAATCCTCATTGAAACCTTTCAGCCTATAAGCATACTCCGTTTTTTCCGGCAAAATATAGTTATCAGAAGCAAATTGTACACTGAACATATTCTGCTCATAACTCAATTTTATCTGATCTACCTTGTTCAACGCCTTATCCAAAATCACCCTACCTTCATATTCCTCACCCACCCCTACTTCTTCATTGAACAAGAACAAACGGGTAAACATCACGCTGGGACATTTTTTATTGTATTTTATATCATCCGGGCGGAAACGGTTAATGCCATACAGCCCTCCCATAAAAATTTCTCCAGAAGACAATTTTTTAATGGAACGCAGGTTGAACCCACTATTTTGCAAACCATCTTTATCATCATAAACACAACTATGAAAAATATAGCGCCCTGTTTTTAAATCTACTGCCGGTATAACATTAGTTATTCCACGTGCTGTAGTCACCCATATATTTTCATTACCATCTTCTACTATTCCAGAAATGATAGGGCTGGAAACTCCTTGCTCCACTCCTAATATAATCAGTTCATCCGTTTTGGGATTATAAACATTCAGCCCCTCACATGTACCAATCCATATCAATCCACGGCTATCCTCATACACCTGACTTATATTCTGATCAGAAAAATATTCCTTACCAGATTTAGTACCTTCCAGATTAACCACTTTTTTAGTTTCAATATCCAATTCCGAAAGTCCCTGAACGGTGCCAATCCACAAAGAGCCCTCTTTTCCCATACACAAAGAGGAAACATAATCGGATATCAAGCCGGCCGAAGTTGTATTATAAGTGGTGAACAAACCCGTCTTGGGATTCAAACTCTGCACTCCCCCACCCAATGTACCTATCCATATAATCCCCTGCTTATCTTCAGCCAAAGCCAATACATTATTATGAGCCAAAGAATTTTGCCGTTCCGGTATGTTTTTTTTATAATCCTCAAATCCGCAACTAAGCCCTTGAACGTCCTTATTGCGTTTACACGTCCTCTCATTACTGAATTTGCAGATA
>NZ_JBCOCI010000122.1:0-8658 GCF_040929485.1 Phocaeicola sp. RTP21198st1_B8_RTP21198_201120
ATTAAAAACCGAAAAATTCATACTATAAATTTGGGAGTTTCATTGGTGAATTGTACTTTTGCTTCCTCAAACCATAAATATAAAATAGAATAGTATGTTAAAGACCATTTTATCAATCGCGGGCAAACCGGGATTATATAAATTGATTTCTCAAGGAAAGAACATGTTGATTGTAGAAACAGTTGACGCAGCTAAGAAAAGAGTTCCTGCTTATGCTCATGACAAAGTTATCTCATTGGCGGATATTGCTATGTACACAGATGCGGAAGAAGTGCCTTTGAGCGAAGTGCTGGAAGCGGTAAAGAAGAAAGAGAATGGAGCGGTTGCTTCTATCAATTATAAAAAAGCATCAGCCGATGAGTTGCATGCTTATTTTGCAGAAATTTTGCCAAATTATGATCGTGACCGTGTTCATAACGGGGATATCAAGAAACTGATTTCATGGTACAATATTTTGGTAAACAATGGTATTACTGAATTTGTAGAAGCTCCGGCAGAATCTGCCGACAAAGTGGAAGAAGCTGCTGCTGAATAATTGAAATAAAGCGAAGGGGAAAAGCCCGTCAAGCAGTTTACAATCTGCTTGACGGGCTTTTTGTTCATCGGCATTATTGGTAAAAGAAGTAGGATATCTTATTTCTTTCAGTGGAATATGATCATAGATCGTGCTCTATAAAGGATACCCTGAAAAATCCTTCAAATCCTTCAGACTTCCCGCAAACGCCTTGTTCGTGGGCATTTCGGCTGAAGGATTGGGTTCGGGAATGCTTCAGTCGGGGATTGGAATCCTTCAGCCGAATCGGTGTTTCTCTGATTCTCAGGGAATCGTTTTTCCTGAAGGATATTTTTCGGCTGAAACATTTCGCGATGTATATCTTTCAGCCGGAATGTCGGCGGGCAGGGTGTTTGCGGAGTAGCTGAAAGATCTGAAGGAAAAATAAGGAGTTTCGGCATGTAGATGCCATTATGGAAAAAACAACAGGTCAAATTTTAAAAAGCTCTTGTTCTTTCAATGAAAACGTCTTGTTCTTTTTTTTAAAGACCTTGTTCTTTTCAGAAAAGAACAGGACGTTTGAGAGGTTAGTAATGTGCATGCCGGAAAGTTAGTAACGTGTGGGGTGACACGTTACTAATGCGTGGGCTGTAAGATTAGTAATGTTGCAGGTGGAAGATTGTATATCTTACAAGTGATGAGCCCCCCTTTACTCAGGAAAGATAAGATCTTATCTTTCCTGGCTGTTTGTAACATTCTAGTTGCGGAATTTTAATCCGTCACCAGCTGTTTCTACGATAATCGGTTTGCTTCGGTCTACTTCCTGTGACAATAGTTTTTTGGACAAATCATTCAGCAAATAGCGCTGGATGGCACGTTTCACAGGACGGGCGCCGAATTCGGGATCATAGCCTGTGCTGGCAATGAAACGGACGGCCTCATCGGTCATTTCCAAAGTAATGCCGTTGCCGGCCAGCATATTCTTGATACCGTTGATTTGTAACATCACAATCTGTTCTATCTCTTCTCTGTTCAAAGGCAAGAACATAATTGTTTCATCTATACGGTTCAGAAACTCCGGTCGTATCGTTTTTTTCAACATGGACATTACCTCTTTCTTCGTCTCTTCAATCACCACTTCGCGATTCTCGTCATTAATCTTTTCGAACTGGCTTTGAATGTATGCGCTGCCCAGGTTGGAAGTCATGATGATAATCGTATTCTTGAAGTTTACCGTACGTCCCTTGTTGTCAGTCAGACGTCCGTCGTCCAAAACTTGCAGCAGAATATTGAACACATCGGGATGTGCTTTTTCTATTTCATCAAATAATACCACAGAGTATGGTTTGCGTCGGACGGCTTCTGTCAACTGACCGCCTTCATCGTAACCTACGTATCCGGGAGGCGCTCCGATCAGGCGAGATACAGAGTGTTTCTCCTGGTATTCGCTCATGTCGATACGCGTCATCAGACTCTCGTCATCAAACAGGTAGTCGGCCAATGCTTTGGCAAGTTCTGTCTTACCTACACCGGTAGTACCCAGGAAGATGAATGAACCTATCGGACGTTTCGGATCCTGTAATCCGGCACGGCTACGGCGTACGGCATCGGATACGGCTGCTATGGCTTCATCCTGACCTACCACACGCAAATGTAATTCTTGCTCCAGATGAAGCAATTTGTCACGTTCGCTTTGCAGCATCTTGTTAACAGGTATCCCTGTCCACCGTGAAACAACATCGGCAATGTCCTCAGCGGTAACTTCTTCCTTTATCATGGCACTGTCACCCTGCTTGTGTTTCAGGTCTTCTTGGATATCCTTAATCTCGTTCTCTAAAGCCTGTAATTTTCCATAACGGATTTCGGCCACTTTACCGTAATCTCCCTCACGTTCCGCTTTCTCGGCTTCAAATTTCAATTGTTCTATTTCCTGCTTGTTTTGCTGAATCTTGTTGACCAGTTCCTTTTCACTCTGCCATTTGGCTTTGTAAGAGGTTTCCTGTTCTTTCAGTTCGGCAATCTCTTTATTCAGCTGTTGTAATTTGGACTCGTCTTTTTCACGTTTGATGGCCTCACGTTCAATTTCCAGTTGTTTCAGGTGACGTGAGATTTCATCTAGTTCTTCAGGCACAGAGTCACGTTCCATACGCAATTTGGCAGCAGCTTCATCCATCAGATCAATAGCCTTGTCCGGAAGGAAACGTTCGGTAATGTAACGGTTACTCAATTCTACAGCGGCAATGATGGCTTCATCTTTGATACGTACCTTGTGATGGTTTTCGTAACGTTCTTTCAATCCACGAAGAATAGAGATGGTGCTCAGCGTGTCCGGTTCGGCTACCATAACAGTTTGGAACCGGCGTTCCAATGCCTTGTCCTTTTCGAAGTATTTCTGATATTCGTCCAAAGTAGTGGCTCCGATGCTGCGGAGCTCACCACGGGCCAAGGCGGGTTTCAATATATTGGCGGCATCCATGGCACCTTCACCTTTACCGGCTCCGACCAAGGTATGGATTTCATCGATAAACAGGATGATGCTGCCTTCGGCTTTGACCACTTCATTGACAACAGATTTCAGACGTTCCTCAAATTCACCTTTGTATTTGGCTCCAGCAACCAGTGCGCCCATATCCAATGAGAAGATTTGTTTGTTCTTCAAATTGTCGGGTACATCACCTCGGATGATACGGTGTGCCAAACCTTCAACAATGGCGGTCTTACCAGTACCCGGCTCACCAATTAAAATCGGATTATTCTTGGTACGGCGGCTTAATATTTGTAATACTCTACGTATTTCTTCATCACGCCCGATAACCGGATCAAGTTTTCCGCTGCGGGCAGCCTCATTCAAATTAATGGCATATTTGCTTAAGGATTGATAAGTGTCTTCACTGGATTGTGAAGTTACTTTTTCACCTTTACGTAGTTCTGCTATGGCGGAGCGCAGCTCTTTGTCTGTCATTCCCGCGTCTTTCAATATGGTAGCGACAGTACTCTTTACATTCAATAAGGCCAGGATAATAGCTTCCAGTGAAACGAATTCGTCACCCATCTCTTTGGAATACTGTACGGCTCTTTGTAATATCTCGTTGCTTTCACGGCTAAGGTAAGGTTCTCCTCCCGAAACCTTAGGCAGCGAGTCAATTTGCTTGTCGATGACCAATGCGATCTGCTGGGCGTTCATTCCCAATTTCTGGAAAATGAAGTTGGTGACGTTTTCACCTACTTTCAGTACTCCGGCCAACAGATGCACAGGCTCGATAGCTTGCTGTCCGCGGGCTTGAGTTACGTTCACCGCTTGTTGCACTGCCTCCTGTGATTTAATTGTGAAGTTGTTAAAATTCATATTGTATCTCCTTTCTAAATATTATTCAAATACCTATTGAAAACGTAACTGTCACTGCTTTGTTCAGTGGCTTTTGCGATTTCATTTGATAATCGTCAAATAGTTTGCCAAAAAGAAAAAGAAAGCTAATGAAGTAAAATAAGAAGACAAAATGACAGGCTTTCCGGCTTTTAAATGAAAAAAAGTCCGAATTGCACACAAAAAGGCAGATAACTCTTTTTGCAGGCAGATGATAATTGCTATCTTAGCATCGAAATCATAAAATGAAAACGAGATGACAAATGAAATAAAGTTTGCAGATACTGTAATTCTGGTGGATGTAGCCTATGTAGATAGGGTGGCGGGTGATTTATCCAAACATTTTGGTGACGTGGTGGGGCGTAAGTTGCCGAAAGCGGATTTGCCGGTGTTGTTGGAATGTCTGTCACTGGATAGTGGAATACCCTTGGGGGAGAATGCAGTTCAGGTATTATTTATTTATGACGAGGAAAGTAAGAAAATGGATGCTTTTCAGCCGTCGGATTTGGAAAAGGAATTAAATAACGTGGCTTTCAAAAGCCAGTTGGGAGAGTTTGTACTTTATTCTTTCGAACCGTCGGATATGGCTAGTCGCGAAGAGTTGTTTCTAGAGTCTTTGAGAGTGGTGGTTGATGCAAAAGAGGTGAAACGGGTAATTATTGTCCCTGCCGAAGAAGAATATGGGGATAAAGTTCCTGCTATATTAAATAAGGTGGACGGAAAAGAAAAAATGACAGTATTCGGCATGAATCCTCCAGCCTGTGAAGTGGCTTATCAGTGGGAGATGTTTGGATTCGCAGTTTTACAGTCGTTAGGAATTAAAGCAGACGAACTATAATCATTAAAAAACATGTCTGATTTCAGGTTAAGAGTATTCAGTAGTGTTGCGAAAAATCTCAGCTTTACAAAGGCTTCGCAGGAGCTGTTTATCAGCCAGCCGGCTATAACCAAGCATATTCAGGAATTGGAAACGATGTACCAGACGCGCCTTTTTGAGCGAATGGGTAACAAGATCTTGCTGACTGATGCAGGCAGGTTGTTGTTGGAACATTGTGAGAAAATTTTGGAAGATTACGGACGCTTGGAGTACGAGATGAACTTATTACGTAATGAGCATACCGGTGAGTTACGCTTGGGAGCCAGTACTACAATTGCCCAATATGTGCTTCCTCCCTTGCTGGCTCGTTTCATCGAGAAGTTTCCGCAAGTGTCTTTATCACTTTTCAGCGGGAACTCCTCTGAGGTGGAAAAGGCATTGCAAGAACATCGCATAGATTTGGCATTGGTAGAGGGCAATACCCGGCAACCTAATTTGAAATATACTCCTTTTCTGCAAGATGAGCTGGTGGCTATCGTCCATACTCGTAGTAAGTGGATGGATTATGATGAGATAACTTTGGATGAATTGAAAGAAGTTCCTCTTGTGCTTCGTGAAAGAGGTTCGGGAACATTGGATGTATTGATTACCGCTTTGCATAAACACAACATAAAGTTATCGGACCTTACTATCCGTATGCACCTGGGGAGTACAGAAAGCATTAAATTATTTTTGGAAAATAGTGAGTGCATGGGGATTTTGTCTATCCGGTCTATTAATAAAGAACTGTATTCAGGAAAGTTTAAAGTATTGGATATAAAAGACCTGGTGATGTTTCGTGAATTTGATTTTGTCCAATTGCAAGGGCAGGATACAGGGCTTCCGACTCTGTTCATGCAGTTTGCCAATCATTATAAGGAAAAGTTATAACCTATAATTAAAAACGATTAGATTGTTATTGAAACATATACTACCTTTGCACCTCGAAATAGAGAAATAATGTTAAAAAGTAAAATATATGATTTCAGTAACAGCTTTACAGCAAAACAACAAAATTATTTATGTAGGCTTGCTTTCCACGTTAACGGTCTTTTTATTGATGGACTATATTCCGGTATTGGCTCCATTTTCCCGGTGGGTCACTCCACCCGTATCTTTATTTCTGGGGTTGATATTTGCATTAGTTTGCGGACAGGCCCATCCTAAATTCAATAAAAAGGTTTCTAAATATTTGTTGCAATATTCTGTAGTGGGATTGGGGTTCGGTATGAATCTTCAGGCTTCTTTGGCTTCCGGCAAGGAAGGAATGGAATTTACGATCATTTCTGTAATCGGTACAATGATTATAGGTATGTTTATAGGGCGTAAACTTTTGAAGGTAGACCGTGATACGGCTTACCTTATCAGTTCAGGTACTGCAATTTGTGGGGGGAGCGCTATTGCTGCTGTGGGGCCTGTATTGAAAGCTAAAGATAGTGAGATGTCTGTGGCTTTGGCTACTATCTTTGTATTGAATGCTATCGCTTTGTTCATTTTTCCGGTGTTAGGTCATACGTTTGGGTTAGATCAACAACAGTTTGGTACTTGGGCAGCTATTGCTATTCATGATACGAGTTCTGTGGTGGGTGCAGGTGCGGCATACGGTGAAGAAGCGTTGAAAGTGGCGACTACAATTAAACTGACCCGTGCCCTTTGGATTATTCCTTTGGCATTCGCTACATCTTTTATTTTCAAGGGGAGTGGTAAGAAAGTAAGCATTCCTTGGTTTATCCTTTATTTCGTTGTAGCTATCGTTCTGAATACTTATGTGTTGGATGGTGTACCTCAATTCGGGCAGGCCGTTTCTGGACTGGCACGTAAGGGATTGATTATTACCATGTTTTTTATTGGAGCTTCCTTGTCTATGGATGTACTGAAGCAAGTCGGTATGAAACCTCTGGTTCAAGGTGTTGCTCTTTGGGCAGTGATTAGTATTAGTTCATTGGCTTATATTCTACTCTTCTGATAGGGATTTAAATCCTGTTATCCGCATATGCTTTTTTATGAGAATATAATTTAGAAGTAATAGATGAGTAATAGTACAGCGTTTATCCCAATGACAGTGAGGAATCCTTTCCATACATAAGGCAGTATTTCTTTTCTGCGGGAGGAAAAAAATATGGCATAGAACATATTCACCACAATGTTGCTGATGATAGCTTGCATGATGCAGGCTCCTACGATAGTTGCTGGAATGCTTCCGCCTTGTAACAGGTTAAGTATGAAAGGGGTGATGTCACTTAATCCTGCTGCAATGGAGAGAATACTCAAACCTCCTGTTCCTGCATAAATTAATGTATAGTGAGTCAGAAATGTAAATACTACGAATAATAAAGCAAAGATCAGAGCGACTTTGAATTCCAGCGGATTACTTTCCGTTTCCGGCTCCTCAATAACTTCGCGCTCGCCTTTTATAGTATGCTTTTTATGGATGAATATACCGATGCCGGCGGCGGTTACAGACATGATGAGCAGATAGGGGTAGATATCCAGAAAGATGGAAGTGCTGAATATAAGGATCAAAATCATGAAACGCAAGAACATCATGCTGATAGCAAGCATCATGGCAGATACATATTCCGGTATTTCATGCGTTTGTATCCGTTTACATTTGCGGGCAAGGATGGAAATGGTAGCGGTGCTGCTATACAGACCACCGATAATACCCGAAACTAGAGTGCCTGATTCGCGGAAAACATATTGTTTCAGCAGGTAGGATAAATAGGAGATGCCCGATACGACTACAGTAGCCAGCCAAATGGTGTATGGAGTGAGATTGATACCCGGTATAAGAGGTTCCTTGGGTAACATGGGCAAAATGATACCGCTGATAGCCAGAAATTTTGCCAGTGTTATCATTTCATCATTTTGCATCCGTTGTACAAGTTCGGTAAAGGTGTGTTTCATTTCTGTGAAAAGAAGCACGGTGACTACCATCATGACATAAAACCAGGAAGGCTGTGTACTTATGATAGGAGCCATACAATAGGTGATAAGAGCGATGATGATTGTTGTCACTCCAAACACGTGGAACTGGGATTGCTTGACATAATAATTGATACCCAGTAATATGCCTAAAATTATCCCGCCTCCCATAAATAAATGCATTTCCTTAGGATCAAGTATATAGAGGAGATATCCCAAAATACCGATAAAAGTAAAAGTCCGGTCTGTGCCGAAAAGCGTAGTTTCCCCTTCTCGTCTCAGACTGATTCTCCGTTGGGATAAACCGATGAGTAAAGAGAACAATGTTACTAGAATGAAAGTAACCAATTGCTGGGGAAGGTAATCGTACAACTTTTCCATAAATTTGTCAAGATTAGGTTGATGTAATTGGTTTTTCTGTTCAAACCACATGGACCCCTCTGAAGGATTCAAATGGTTTTAAAACGCTTGCTTAAACTTGCTTTCTTCAAAAAGTCCTTTTAATTTATCATCACTTTTTATTTGGTTGATGATTGTGGACAGAACTCCTGCTTTGGGCAATTCTACTACAACGTCTGTTTTATATTTACCACCGTTCTGTCGGCTGTTTTCACAAATTACTTTTAAGTTAGCAGCCTCTTGCTGGGTAACCATTTGGATCAGATCTAAAAATTGTTCCCATTCTGCATTACCGAATTTATTTTGAGACTTGGCAGCCATTTCTGCTTTTGCCTTGATCTGGTTAGTTATTGCGGTACGGGCTGTAATGATCGCCTTCTTTTTGGAGGCAGTGGCGTCACCGCTCTGAGCTGATGCCGAGGCACGGAAGAAGTCTGCATTTGTACTATATGTATTTCCGGTACAAGGAGTGCTTTGTGCCTGTGCCCATGTTGATATTCCAAGGACGAAGGCTAAAAAATAGATGAATTTATAATATTTCATAGTTGGAATTTTATCAATTTATTGCGAAGATAGAGGAATATTTGATAATATAAACAAGAAAAGAGAAAAAAAAGATTG
>NZ_JBCOCI010000123.1:0-4538 GCF_040929485.1 Phocaeicola sp. RTP21198st1_B8_RTP21198_201120
TGCTATCAATAAGGTAAAAGCTGAAACACTGACTGCTTATGAAGACAAAGTTTCTGATGAACCTTTGATTCCTGAAAAGCCCCAAGGCGGAAAGATTACAAAACAGGAAAATGGTCCGTTCGGTTCTACTATCTTGACTCTGTCCAATGGAGTACGCGTTATCTTAAAGCAAACCGACTTCAAAGCGGATGAAATCAGAATGAGAGCTTTCAGTCCGGGTGGCAGTTCCTTGTTCCCGAATGATGAAATTATCAATATCAATGTCATGAATGATGTGGCAAGTATCGGCGGCTTGGGTAACTTCAGCAATGTTGATCTAGAGAAAGTATTGGCAGGTAAAAAAGCTAGTGTAAGTGCTTCCGTCAGTGGTAATACAGAAGGGCTGAGCGGAAGCTGCTCACCCAAAGATTTTGAGACCTTGATGCAATTAGTCTATTTGTCATTCACGGCTCCACGAATGGATAACGATGCATTTACTTCATTCAAGAACCGTCTACAAGCATCTTTGGCAAATCAAGAGGCCAACCCAATGACTGCCTTACAGGATACATTACAAAAAGCCCTCTATATGGGACATCCGCGTACTATCCGTATGAAAGCCGACATGGTGGACAAGATTGACTATGCCAGAATTATGGAGATGTACAAAGACCGTTTCAAAGATGCCAGCGACTTTACTTTCATCTTTGTAGGAAATATCAAACCAGAAGAAACGGAACCACTGATTGCGACTTATTTAGGCGCTCTGCCTTCCGTCAATCGCAAAGAAACCTTCCGTGACAACCACATTGATATGCGCCAAGGTGACTATAAGAACATTTTCAACAAGAAATTGGAAACTCCTAAAGCCACCGTATTGGTAATCAACAACGGGCAATGCGCATACACATTGAAAAACCAAATCATGATGAGTATGCTTTCACAGATACTGAATATCATGTATACTGAAAGCGTACGCGAAAAAGAAGGTGGGACATACGGTGTAAGTGCATTCGGCAGTCTGACCAAATATCCAAAAGAGAAAGCGGTTCTGCAAATCTATTTCGATACAGATCCTGCCAAACGCGCCAAAATGACGGATATCATTTTGAATGAACTGAACCAATTTGCCAACGAGGGTCCGTCCACCGAAAACTTGAACAAGGTAAAAGAATTCATGCTGAAGAAATACAAGGAAAATGCCAAAGAAAACAGTTATTGGGTAAATATGCTGGATGAATATTTCTGGGAAGGAACAGATATGAACACCGGCTACGCAGACATAGTAAACAGCATTACCGCTAAAGATCTGCAAGAATTTACCAAAGCCTTGTTGGAGCAGAATAACCGTATAGAAGTAAGCATGACTTCGGAAGAAACAAAATAATCCCATCCAAGCCTATGCTTCTATCTATTATAAGACAGAATCAAAAACTTGCAGCCAAGCGGAATCCTGCATTCGACAGGAACCGCTTTGCCAAGTTTTTAATTTACTTTATGGTCGCATTTTGGGCAGCATACCTCATCTTTATCGGGGTCATGCTGTCCTTCGCTTTTGAAGATATCTTTCCCAGCATGGAACCTTACCATATCATGAACCAAGGATTGATTTATCTTCTGATACTTGATTTTTTGCTACGCTTCATGCTGCAACCGGCCATGTCGCAAGAAATCAAGCCCTATCTGCTTATGCCAATAAAAAAGAATAAGCTGGTGGATACCCTGTTACTACAATCCGGAATCAGCAGTTACAACTTCTTCTGGTTTTTCCTGATCGTACCTTTTGCCCTGCTTACGATTATCCGTTTCTATGGATTCACGGGCATCCTATGCTATCTGTGCGGCATTTGGCTTCTGATGGCTATGAACAGTTATTGGTATTTGATATGCAAAACTTTACTGAATGAGAAATTGCTTTATATACTTCTCCCGATCGGAGTATACGGATTATTAGCGGGAACTGAATTTATTCCCGAAGGAAATCCGGTTTCCACGTTCATGATGAATCTAGGAGAAGGATTTATAGAAGGAAACATACTCTCCTTTCTAGGTGTCATAGCAGCCATATTGTTGCTTCTGCTAGTAAATCGCAAGCTACAGCTACACTTCATCTATAATGAAATAGCTAAAGTGGAAGACACCAAGATGAAGCATGTATCCGAATATAAATTCCTGGACCGCTATGGTGACGTAGGTGAATATCTACGTCTGGAACTAAAACTGTGTTTCCGTAACAAAACCGTAAAGACACAATTCCGCATGGGATTTATCATCATGCTTGCTTTTTCGGCACTGATTGCCTTCACGGATGTGTATGACGGAACAGGAATGATAAATTTTATCTGCATATACAATTTTGCCATTTTAAGTATCATGACCCTGGGGCAAGTGATGTCTTTTGAGGGCAACTATCTAGACGGTCTTATGAGCCGTAAGGAATCTATCTATAACTTGCTTCGTGCCAAGTATTACCTGAACTGCATCATCGTGTTCATCCCTTTCCTGATTATGATGATCCCTGTAGCTAAAGGCAAGATACCCTTCCTCATGGCTCTATCCTATATGCTGTTTACAGCAGGATTCGTATTCGCTATGATGCTGCAACTGGCTGTGTACAATAAAAAGACACTCCCGTTAAACGCCAATGTCATGCGAAGCAATCGGGGAAGTTCCTTATTCCAGACCATTATCATCTCATGTGCTTTTTTCCTGCCCTTGATTATCAACAAAGCTCTGACGGCTTTCTTTGAACAGGATACAGCCTGCATCATCATGATGATTATAGGGTTGTTACTGATTGCAACCCACAATATTTGGATAAAAAATATCTATAACCGTTTCATGAAGCGCCGTTATGAGAATATGGAAGGCTTCCGTGACTCACGTTAAAACGAATTGCGTATGAATATCATAATAAACCAATTACAAAAGAACTTTGGCCCGAAAGTGGCTGTAGACATAGAAAATTATTCCATTCAAAGCGGTGACATGTTGGGACTGGTGGGCAATAACGGAGCAGGAAAAACGACCCTGTTCCGCCTGATGCTGGACTTGCTGAAAGCCGACGGAGGCAGTGTACATATCGAAAACATCGATGTGAGCCGGAGTGAGGAATGGAAAAATATAACGGGAGCTTTCATTGACGAAGGTTTCCTGATAGATTATCTTACCCCCGAAGAATATTTCTACTTTGTAGGAAAAATGTACGGGCTAACAAAAGAAGAAGTAGATAAACGTGTCGCTAGGTTTGAACGTTTTATGAATGGCGAAGTCATCGGACAAAAAAAACTGATTCGTAACTATTCGGCAGGCAACAAACAGAAAATAGGTATCATTTCGGCTATGCTGCACCAACCGCAGGTACTGATTCTAGATGAACCGTTCAACTTTCTGGACCCTAGTTCGCAGTCCATTATCAAGCATTTACTGAAAGCTTATAATGAAGAAACCGGAGCCACCATACTGGTATCCAGCCATAATCTGAACCACACAGTAGATATATGCCCACGCATCGCTCTGTTGGAAAACGGAAAGATTATCCGAGATATTGACAATAAAGGGAATTCCGCCGAAAAGGAATTAGAGGACTATTTTAATGTAACAGAATGAAAAAACTACTATCCCATTTGCTGGTATTAGGTACACTGGCCATGTTGTTGGCTTCATGCGGTACCTCTGCCCCACGTTATAACTACAAGGAACTGGCGCGTGCCTCCATCCGTCTGAATATGGATATTGACATGAAAGACAATCACCAACTGTACGTAGAATCAGCAGCATGGCTGGGAGTCCCCTACCGTGGCGGTGGTAACAGCAAACGGGGAGTGGACTGTTCCGGACTGACTTCACATTTATATAAAAAGGTATACCACAAAAAGCTGAAACGTAACTCAGATGACCAACGTACCCAAGATTGCCATAAAGTAAGTAAGAGAAACTTGCGCGAAGGAGATTTGGTATTCTTCCATAACGGTAGAAAAAAACGGATTGCCAGTCATGTAGGTATTTATTTGAAAGATAATAAGTTTATCCATGCCAGTACCAGCCGGGGAGTCATAATCAGCAGCCTGAATGAAGATTATTATCGTAAACACTGGTTAAGTGGAGGCCGTCCTTGACAAGATCCTTCCGGGCAATATATTCATTACATTAAAATGAGTTTAATTTGAAAGAATGAAATACACAACATACCTTTTTGATTTTGATTACACACTAGCCGATTCTTCACGCGGCATCGTTATCTGTTTTCGTAATGTACTGGAACGCCATGGGCATACGGGCATCAGTGATGAAGCCATAAAACGCACCATTGGAAAAACACTGGAAGATTCATTCAGTCTTTTGAGCGGAATCACTGCTCCCGAAACATTAGCCGAATATAAAAAAGAATATGTAAAGGAAGCAGATACATACATGACTGTCAACACTTTCTTTTTTCCTGAAACGGTTACCGTACTGAAAACACTGAAAAGTCAAGGCGCCCAAATAGGTATCATTTCCACTAAATTCCGTTTTCGTATCCGCGAAATGGTAGACCAACATTTTCCGAAAGATTTTTT
>NZ_JBCOCI010000123.1:4548-8576 GCF_040929485.1 Phocaeicola sp. RTP21198st1_B8_RTP21198_201120
ATGTAAAGCAAGCCAAGCCAGATCCTCAAGGTATAAAAAAAGCACTACGCCGACTGCATCGCCAGAAAAACGAAACACTCTACATCGGTGACAGCACAGTGGACGCTGAAACCGCCCAAGCAGCCAAAGTAGACTTTGTAGGTGTACTCAATGGCATGACAACCCGTGAAGAACTGATTGTATACCCACATCGGCAGATATTAGACAATCTTTCGTTACTTCCATTAATTCATAAATTCACCCCTTACGAACCAGACAAACATTTTCCGGAAAAGTTCTTTTATTCTTCCTATTTTCCTCAAAAGATAGTAGCCTTCTACAAACTGTTCCATCAAAAACAAATAAGAGGAAAACATGAAATAAAAGAGAATCCGACATGTTGCGTCTGTAAGAACTGCGGAAACACATTTCAAGGGAATTATTGTCCCCATTGCGGACAAAACCACCACACACCACGTTTTACCATACGAAATGCCTTTCAGAATATTTTGAGCGGATTCTTTAACATAGACAATGGTTTCAGCCGTAACCTGATAGAACTACTCTACCGACCAGGATACATGATACGGGATTATCTGAGGGGGAAACGTGTACATTACTATAAACCATTTCAAACCTTGTTCGTTCTAGCTGCTCTATATATCATGGGTGTACAGCTCATTGACCCGACAGCGATAAAACTATCGGAAAAGGAAATGGAAGAAGAGCCTACTATCGCCAGCCTGATGGATGACATCAAATATCAACAGGAACAGACATCAGACAGTTGTACCAAATATTATTTAGGACAAAGTATTACTTATGCAGACAGTGCACGGTGGGCTCAAACCCACAGTTTATCAGAATCAATACAAGCACAAATCGATGCAAAATTCAGCAATCAAGACCAAGATGAGCTAAAAAAAGAAATAAGCAAACAAATAAAAAAGGAGCTTAAACAAAAAATAAAAGCAAAAAATGGAGAGATTGATGACTGGAGAGGCCTGATGAAAGAAATTGGTACGACTTTGGCAAAACAAGATAGCTTGCGGATAGCCACTTTAGGAAGAGAAGCCAACAAACAAGACTCAACCATATCGGAAATAAGAAAAAACATATTGGCAAACATGGCCCAACAAGATAATCCCTATGAAGATCAAGATATCTGGAATGATTTGAGCGAAGCCGGAAGTGAAATAAAAAATGTTTTCAACGAAATGACAAACAATTATTTTACAGAAAATAGTTTTCTCTCTGCAGTCGGTAATCTGATGAAAAGTTGGATACATGGCAACAAAGCCTTCAGCATCCTTGCTTTGCTCCCCCTTTTCACAATAAGCACCCGATTAAGCTTCTGCCGGACCTCTATCGGACGTCGACTAAACCTGACAGAAAACTTTTTTGCACAAGTTTATATCGCTTGCCAAATCTTATGGATTTCTTTACTGATCCTGCCATTTACCGGGACAGCACACTTGAATGATATTTTTGATTTAAGTTACAAAGCAATCTTTATATTATTTGTCTGGGATTACCGCCAACTGTTTGGACTTTCCTGGTGGAAAAGTTTCTGCCGTACAATAATCATGTTTTGGTATTGCTTTTTGGGACTGTTGCTAGTCTGTTCTATCATTATAGGCATCATCGTATTGATAGCCTATATTATACAATGGGGTAAATAAAAGTACAATCACACAAACCTTATTTATACAATCGCACATCCACAAAATGCAATATGAATAAAAACATTGAGTACAAGAAAAAAGAAGATGATTTTTCTTTGCAGATATAAATAAATATAGTAATTTTGTGCCCGATTTAGTCCGATGAGGTAGAAAAAGCGAAGGCAGTGATGCATTCCACCTTACGGAGAAAACCGTTTAATATTATAAAAAGATGTACGTAATTGTAGAAATTAACGGTCAGCAGTTCAAAGCTGAAGAAGGTAAAAAACTGTTTGTACACCACATTCAGAACGCAGAAAACGGCGCAACTGTTGAATTTGAAAAAGTATTGTTGGTAGACAACAATGGAACAGTAACTGTAGGTGCTCCTACTGTAGAAGGTGCCAAGGTAGTTTGTGAAGTAGTATCTCCGCTAGTAAAAGGCGATAAAGTACTTGTATTTCACAAGAAGAGAAGAAAAGGTTATAGAAAACTGAATGGTCACCGCCAGCAGTTTACAGAGTTAACTATTAAACAAGTTATTGCTTAATCATTTAAAATTTAAGAAGAAATGGCACATAAAAAAGGTGTAGGTAGTTCTAAGAACGGCCGTGAATCAGCAAGTAAGAGATTAGGCGTTAAGATATTTGGTGGACAGGCTTGTAAAGCAGGTAACATCATTGTTCGTCAGAGAGGTACAGAATTCCATCCGGGTGAAAACATCGGTATGGGACGTGACCATACTCTTTTCGCTTTAGTAGATGGTACAGTATGTTTCAAAGTAGGTCGCAATGACAGAAGATCTGTTTCTGTTGTTCCTGCTGTAGAAGCATAATCAGTTACAAAATAAAAAAAATTGAAAGACTCTTCAAAGAATGAAGAGTCTTTTCTTTTAGAATGTCCTGAACACTAAAACCTTACCTTCGGTCCGGATTATAAAATGCTTGGCCAATGCCTCATTCAAAGTCCCTTGCCACCAATTGGTAAACACAGATAAAGGATAAGCCAACCCTTCGGCAAATAAAACCGTACTATTCATATTAAAAATAGAAATCTGCTGACCGATATAAGATTCGAACATACTGTCCTCCTTTATGGGAACAAAGATACCGTAATCTGTCATCATATTAACCTCCGCCTTCTCCATATAATCTGCCAACAAACTGACATTCCCTATTGTATGATCTTCTCTTTTCCCTGTAGCCCCCATGATAGTAATACGCTTCCTCTCCTGTGATAAGCAGAAGCGGAATGCCTTACTCAAATCATTTGTTTCCTGCTCTGTCTCACTATGAATCAACGAAGCATATCGCTCTTTAATACCCGGCAATAAAGAATCACCATCGCCAACAATGGCTTCCGGCATTCTACCTGAACGAATATAAGTATTTGCTGCCCCGTCACAACAAACTACATAAGGACACTGCCTCAACCATTCCAACGCCAACGGATGGGAAGGAAAATCACCATCAGCCAGAATAATTGTTTCCGGCACATCACATCCTATCGGCAATTTATACTCTTTCATAAGATAAATTCATTAATTGTTTCCACTTCAAATAACCGAAAAAAGCGATTACCGTATAAAGTCCATATAAAAAAGAAGTGAAATATAAATCTTTGTAAATATAGATACCACAAGAAACAATATCAACAACCAGCCATACCAACCATTGTTCCACATATTTATGTGCAAGCATCCACATGGCAATAATACTAAGTGAAGTTGTTAAACTATCCCACCAGGGCACTGTGCTATCCGTATAAGTTTTGAGAATAATCCCTATCAGCACAAACACCACAAGCAGCACAACAAACATAGGCAGCAGCAACTTAGACGGTGTGCCAGATACAGGCTTCTCCCCTTTATCCGGCGTATGGCGCAACCACATCCCCCAACCATAAATTCCAGCCAACAAATAATAGATGCTGATAGCAGAATCGGCATACAGACCTACTTGATAATAAATAACTATATAAATGGCAGGCATAATAACACTGACCGGCCACAACCAAATGCTCGCCTTATATTCAAACCATAAATAAAGCAGACCGATTAAAGTGCCCGCTATCTCAAGATAATTCATCCTTCTTACTTTTCATTTTCTAATCTGGATACAAAAGTAACGAATAACTCATACACCTTACCATTTTTTTATCTATCTTTGTCCATTAATTCAAGAAATATCAAAAAGACTGAAAAGATATGCTTACCATTAAACAAATTACAGACAACACGGAAGAGGTAATCCGCGGACTGGAAAAGAAGCACTTTAAAGATGCAAAAGCAACGATAGAACAAGTGCTTCTTTCGGAGTCTGGAGTTGGGGAGTAAAATGTTTGTTCAAGTAGGGTCATTGCAGGGATTCGGATTTATATCTCAAA
>NZ_JBCOCI010000124.1:0-8504 GCF_040929485.1 Phocaeicola sp. RTP21198st1_B8_RTP21198_201120
ATCTGCAAATTCAGTAATGAGAGGACGTGTAAACGCAATAAGGACGTTCAAGGGCTTAGTTGCGGATTTGAGGTTAAAGAAATGAACACGGTTAATATACTGCCCCCTACGCTCATTATTTTTATTAGCCATATATATAAGCCACCATTCAAATCCATTGGGCCCCCTTAAAATATTAGGTTGTCCCGGGGTCATCAAAATATCATCCGCTGTTTCACTCCTCATATCAAACAAAGAAACATCAAAAAATTGGGCACGCCCTTTATTTGTTTCTACAGCAAGCAAGTTCTCTCCTTTTTTCAGAAGCTCTCGTTGCTTTTCATCAAGGTTTACCATACAATAATCCCGTCCCTGTTTTTCGTAAATCAATGTTCCATTCAAATATATTTTTGTATCTCCGTCATGAGCAACCCTGAGTGCTAAATTTCCCACCTGTTTGCCAACAAAAAAAGATTTACGTAACCACAATGAAGGAGATGTCCACCAAGTACCTAAATGACGAGTGGTAGATCCTTTTATCTCTTTAGATGAGAATCCACATTCTCCTTTCTTCCAATCGGAAGCCTGATATACCGGAAGCATCCAACCGACTCCAGGATTATTTTCTGTATAATCAAACAATGGCTCATAAGTGATGCCATATCGTAAAAGATCCACATAATTCTCTTCCAGTAGAATTTGATTAGAATTTACTACCGGATAGCTATATTTATTCCCATTTTGAAAACTTAAAGGTGAGTCTGCCTCCGCAACCCCCAATTGATAATTCCCCCACTCAGTAGAGGTATGATTGGCATTATACATCAAATAGTATCGGTCTCTGTATTTCATCACCCAAGGTCCCTCTGCCACTCTGTTATCCATGGTCTCCCATGTATCCGGCAATGATGCAAACAAGCACACTGGTTCTCCGGCAAATTCCGCCGGATTCTTCATTTTACGTCCCCAAATAGTATTTCCATCAGTAAAACGCACCATATACATATATAATTGTCCGTCATCATCTTTAAAAACCTTAGGATCAATGCGATTATCCATCCAAGTTTTTTTATCAGGCTCTATATAGGGCCCCAACACATTTTTACTTTGAGCATGTACAATGTGAACAGCATGCTTATCCTTACCCCAATAATTGACAGACCAATATAAGTGAAAATCACCATTCAAACAAAACATATCATTGGCGTGAATCTGCTCATTACCGGCACCACTTCCTCTACTCCAGCCATTATCCATAGTCACGACATGAACAGGTTTACCCCAATGAACCAAGTCGTCGGAAACATAAAAATCCCCATTGGTAAATACTCCACCTATATAATACTTACCATTATATTTCATCACACCGGCATCCGCTACTCCGGGAAGCACCGGATTCTGTATGTTTTGCGCGAATAAAGTACCGCAACAAGCAAAAGCACAGAAGATCAGTATTTTTTTGCAGACAAGCATAAATGATACTAGTTAAATAAAGACTATGCCGGAAGTATTATAAAAAGAAAAAACACTCCGACACAGTCTTTCTTTTTTATTAATAATTAGGATTCTGAGTTAGTTGAGGAACATCATCAATCTTACTGATTTCAACTTCCGATGTAGGGATAGGCATACGTTTGTGTTTGCCAATCACAAAATTGTTGAAGTCCTTGTCACGAGCTTTCAGCTCGTCAATACCAGCCTGTGAATCAAGCAATCCCCAGCGCTTCAAATCCGCCCAACGCCAGCCTTCGAAACAAAGTTCCAAAGCACGTTCCATCTGAAGACGTTTGATAAAGACCTCCTTTGAACTTAAACAATCCTTCCACCGACTATCTTTCAGTTTGGATAACCCTGCACGTTCTCTTACCTTATCAACATAAACAGCCGCATCAGAAGCCGAAGTTCCAGTTTCAACCAAACACTCCGCATAACTCAATAAAACATCAGCATACCGCATAATACGATAATTATTACGTGCGAAATAGTCTTCACGTTCACGATAGTAAGAAGTATTGTATTTGCGAATATAACAATCCTCTGTATC
The DNA here is from genome assembly GCF_040929485.1 of Phocaeicola sp. RTP21198st1_B8_RTP21198_201120. Classification (NCBI taxonomy): domain Bacteria; kingdom Pseudomonadati; phylum Bacteroidota; class Bacteroidia; order Bacteroidales; family Bacteroidaceae; genus Phocaeicola; species Phocaeicola sp. RTP21198st1_B8_RTP21198_201120. The sequence continues at coordinate 2,024 of NZ_JBCOCI010000124.1, forward strand.
CTGTCCCCACTCATCAAACCATTGTGACGCATCTTCATTGGCATAGTATTTTTTTGACTGATCAGGAAAATCATCTCCAAAATGTTTATAAAGAATACTATTGTATAAACGCAAGTCATTTCTGCCATCAACCCTTCTCTCTTTCAAGAACTCATCTACTAGCCAACGACGCGCTTTACCATCGCCCCAACCCGTACCATGAGTGCCACCGGGTGCATAAAACTGAGTACGCTGGAAACCAAAGGCCATACTGGCATCATTGCCTGTGCCCCCCTTATTTTGATCATCAAACTGAATTTCAAATATTCCCTCCTGATTATTTTCATTCAAATCGGTAAAATTGTCTTCACGGTTATCAAGCAAACCATACAAAGAGCCTTCCCTATCAATCAGCCATTGCAACTGTTCTTTGGCCCTATCATATTTATGTTGTTGCATATAAGCCTTGCCCAACAAAGCTTTAGCAGCACCTTTTGTCGCTCTGCCTAAATCTGCCGCATCCCATGCCTCCGGCAAATTCTCCATTGCAAACGTAAGGTCTTTTTCTATCTGATCCCAAATTTCCTGTTCTGAAGCGTCCTTAGGTATGTAATCAGCATTTTGAGGTTCAAGAACTAATGTCCCTTTCTCCCACAAAAGATTTATCTGAAAATACCACAGAGCACGCAAAAAGGAAGCCTGTGCTAAAAGTTGGTTCTTTTGAACCTCATCCATTTCAATCGCAGGCACATTAGCCAAAACCTGATTACAACGAAAGATCCCTACATAAAAATGCTCCCAATGTACCTTATTACCCTCATAGAAATCATAATTATTATAAAGAAAACGCGTCCAGTCACCTAATTCTATCCAAGGAGACGAACTCCATCCTTCATCTGATGACAGATCGTAACGAAAAGACAACCAACGCATCCAAGTCCCTTCTTTATATAAGAAACTGTAACAAGCATTTACTCCAGCTTTTGCATCATCCGCCGATTTCCAAAAAGTAGTATTGGTTACTTCATTCGGATTTTCTATATCCAATAAACTTGAGCTGCATCCAGTAGCACACAAAGCCAAGACACCAGCAAATAAAAATCTATATATTTTCTTCATATCAGTATACTAATTTATAAGTTAAAAGGTCAAATCCAAGCCAAACATAACAGAACGAGTATTAGGATATGAAAAACTATCCGTTCCACTATTCCAAATATTAGTGTTTATAAAATCAGGATCAAGCCCGGAATAGCCTGTAAAAGTGAGCAGATTACTACCGGTAGCATATAAACGAAGTTTGTCAATACCCAAATTCTTCAACCATTCCTTTTTAAGATTGTATCCGATAGAAATATTTTTCAGTCTGAAATAAGAACCGTTTTCAAGGAAACGATCCGCATCCCATGAATTACGTTGGTCACCATAAATTATACGTGGCGTATCAGAATTCTGATTTACCTGATAAGGTTCTTCTCCCTTCTTGAAGCGAAGATAATTGGAATTGTCCGAGAACAAACGTCCTTGCCATTTGGATACATTATAAATTTTATTACCAAATTGCCCATTCCACATCATACTGAAATCAAAGTCTTTCCATTCAGCATTCAAGACCAATGACATTTGCATCTTTGCCCACGGACTTCCGCAAAATTGACGGTCATCCGCCGTAATCTGTCCATTATTATCCGTATCAATATATTTCACATCACCTAATTGCGGACGTTTCCCGGAAATCATAATAGGTTCGCCATCAGGAGTTACATAATTATCTATTTGTTCTTGTGTTTTAAAAATCCCATCGGTTTTATACAAAAAGAATTCTGCCAACGGACCATTCAATCTCGTTCTTGCCTGACCTGAATCAATAAAAGGTTTTTCATATCCTAAACTTAATACTTTATTACTCAAAGTTGTAATATTCAACAATGCACCATATTTGAAATCTGAAACTTGATCTTTCCACCCCAAGCTCAATTCAAATCCACGATTGCGCAAACTAGCCGCATTTGCTTTAGGTGCCCCTTCTTGATTACCGGTAGAGATGGCAATAGGCATTTCCGTCAAAACATCCTTAGTCTTTGAATGATAATACTCGGCACTGAAAGTCAAACGTGAATTGAGAAAACTAGCGTCAAAACCAATATTTACGGTTTCTTTGGTTTCCCAAACAAGATTGGTATTCACTAATTTTACTTGAGTGGCTCCAGGTACAATAGCTCCACCAAATACCGTCACAATGCTTTGATTAATAGTACCAACATAATCCCAATCACCGATAGAAGCATTACCCAAACGCCCCCAATTTCCCCTGATCTTCAAATCATCAATCCAAGGTACCTTAAAGAAACTTTCCTTAGAAATTCTCCAGGCAGCAGAAACAGAAGGAAAATTACCCCAGCGATTTTCCTTAGCTAAACGAGAAGTACCATCCCGACGGAAAGTAGCTGTCAGATAATATTTGTCATCATAAATATAATTAACACGTCCCAAATAAGAGATCATGGCATTCTCACTAATACTATTAGTATTCTGTTGGTTACTTTGTCCAGCATTTAACACTGTCAGATAATCACCATTACCTAACATAGGAAAATTAAGACGGGAAGCCCATAACCCCTCCCACTCATGATGTTGGTAAGTAGTACCTAATACTGCATCGACATGATGTTTTCCAAAATCCTTGTTAAAATTCAACGTGTGCTCAATCAGCATATTATAAGTATTATCACGTGCTTTCTGGCTCTCCGGATCACGATGTTCCTGATTTTGTTGCCAATTACCTTCACCACGAAACCATGAATTTTCATAGAAATACAAGTCAACGCCCCCATTGAACTTATAAGAAAGAAACTCGAAAGGTTTGAACTCCAACCACAATGAACCATTCAGACGATTTTGTCTCATATGGCGTTTTTCCAAATTTTCACGTGCAATGGGATTTACACCGAAAGTATTATATTTAGCCGCATCTCCATATCCATAACCACCTGGATTATTCTCATCATAAACCGGAATAGTAGGCATCATACGTAAAAAGTCATTATAAGTATTTGTCTGGTTCGGATCTGTATTAGTTAATGAGTAGGCCAAGTTCTCACCGAATGAAAACCAACCTTTTTTCCCCTGTGTGTTAACACGGAAACTATAACGATCAAACGTATTTCCATAAGATACACCATCATTATTATAGTAACCAGCTGAAACAAAATAACTACCCGAATCTCCACCACCGGATAAAGATACATTATAATCCTGTACCAAAGCTGTCTTCAATACCTCATCCTGCCAATTGGTATCATATTCGGAATGCTTCTGAGTTGTTGTTATGGAGGCTATACCATCTTTTATCGCTTCTTTATAAGCTATATCATTATATTTAATGTACTCTGCCGCATTCATCAAATCAAACTTCGGACTCCATTCCAATGTTTCTTTCACACTCACATTCACCTTCATAGGACCACTCACCCCTTTCTTAGTAGTAACAATAATCACCCCATTAGCAGCACGAGAACCATATATAGCGGCAGCGGAAGCATCTTTCAAGATCTGAATAGATTCAACGTCAGCCGGATTAAAGTCAACTCCCGGATCAGTTATCATCCCATCGACCACCCACAACGGAGCATTATTACTTAATGAACCCACACCACGAATTTGAATAGAAGCATCCTCACCTGCTCTACCACTACTACGAACGTTTACACCTGTAGCAAGCCCCTGCATCTGACTGACAAGTGTTCCAGCTGAGCTTTTTTTCATCTCTTTGGTATCAACTACTGCTACTGCACCCGTCAGATCAGATTTCTTCACAGTCTGATAACCAATTATAACCACCTCTTCCAAAGCCTTGGAATCATCCTTCATTATCACGTGCAAAGGTTTTCCCTTGTAAACAATCTCTTGGAGGGTCATCCCTATATATGAGAAAACCAATGTTTGTCCATTTTCTCCAGTAAGAGTAAACTTACCATCCAAATCAGTAGTAGTACCGGTAGAAGTACCCTTAATAACCACATTCACACCAATTAAAGGCAGGTTGTCTGTGTCTACTACGGTTCCGGTCATTGTTACGTTCTGCGCATAAGCAGTCATCGTAAAAATAGTCAGAAAGAAGACTAATAATTTTTTAATCATTTTTTATAGAATTAGATTTGTAAAATTGTGCGGAGATTTCAGTTCCGCTTTTTAATTAATCACAAGTATGTATCATAAATATACATACAACAGATAGAATTTGAAGGTCACATTCTTGTTATGTCATAGGCATTTCTTTTTTCACAGTATTACATGAATCATATTCTCAACTTTTTGTGATGCAAATGTATTCCAAACTCCCCGGATGTGCTAGAACTATTCAACCAATTAATAGAATAATACATTCAAAAATCGCCCTCAGAATAGTTCCTGAGGGCGATTAGTTCTATTATTCTATTTCATGCGCCGAAAAAAATCATTTCACAAAATCTTTTGGTAAAATACCAAATTGCTTCTGAAAACATTTAGTAAAATAAGAAGGAGTATTGAAGCCAACCATATAACATACTTCATTTACCTTACATTCTCCTTCCCTTAATAATTGAGCAGCTTTTTTCAATCTCTCTAAACGGATATAGTCATTAGGGGTCATGTCCAACACTCCTTTTATTTTGCGGTTCAAACTGGAACGGCTCATATTAAGCAAACTCGCCATATCGTCCAGACAGAAGTCCGGATTTTGCATATTGGCAACAATCACTTCATTCAAGGTTTTCAAAAAAGTTTCATCCGCTTTCGTCATAGCCATAGAATTGGTCTGTATAAACGGTGAATGTGCAAAAGCCGCATGCAGCTTTTCATGATTACTTAATAAATTGGCAACAGACACTTTCAAATACTCCACAGAAAACGGCTTTTCAATATAAGCATCCGCTCCAGATTTCAAACCATCTATTTTTGATTGTAAAGTGGTCTTAGCCGTCAACAGTACAATAGGAATATGACTGTAATCCAAGTCTGATTTTATACGGTCACATAATTCCAACCCATCCATTTCGGGCATCATTATATCCGATACTATTAAGTTCACTGTATGCCCCTCCAACACCTTTAAGGCCTCCACTCCGTTAGTTGCAGTCAATATTTGATAAACAGGTGACAATTGTCTGACAACAAAAGCCAACATTTCAACATTATCCTCCACAATCAATACAGTGTAACGCGGCTTCTGTTGCAATTGTCCCGGATCCTCTTCTTTCGGATCCTCTTTCAACTTAACCTCACTCTTCGAAATGGCAATAGTATGTTCATGCTTTACTGGCAATGAAAGAATAAAACAATTCTGCTTTTGTGAATCATCCATAATTAAGTTCCCTTCATGCAACTCAGCTAAAGATCTTGCCAATGCCAAACCAATTCCCGTACCCGAAACCTTACGGGAAAATCCGTCCTTATACTGTATGAAAGGCTTAAAAATCTCTTCACGCATTTCCATAGGAATTACATTGCCATCGTTACAGACAGACAAGAACCAACAAGTATCCTCCATCCACAACCGGACATGAATATAAGTTTCAGAATATTTAATGGCATTAGTAAACAGATTACTAATTATCTTAGTCAACGCCTCACGATCTATCGACGCATAGATAGATTCCGAACATTCAATAACAAATTCCAATTTCTTTTGCCGTGCCAATGGAGTAAACCGCATATAAATCTGCTGTAATATATCCGAAATATTACACTCTACAAAATTCAGTTGAAACCCACGTGTTTCAGTCTTTCTGAAATCAAGTAACTGATTAACCAAATCCAGTAAACGGGTAGTATTCAGATTCATTATTTCCAAATCATCACGGATATCTGCAGATACATTCGGAGAAACAAGCACATTTTCAAGCGGACTTTTGATTAATGTCAAAGGAGTACGAATCTCATGCGCCACATTCGTAAAGAAATCTATTTTTGCAGTATAGAGTTCGCGTTCCTTTTCCCGTTCGAATTTCTCCATGGCCTGTTGGTGTTTCTGCTCATTCCTTTTCCGGAAATAATAAATGATACCTACCACAGACAGAATTCCTAATAGCAAATAAATAAAATAGGCCCACCCTGATAAATAAAACGGAGGTAAAATATGAATCTTCAATATACGCTCTTTTTCATTCCATTTTCCGTCACTATTCGATCCTCTTAAATGGAAAATATAAGTTCCATATGGTAAATTGGAATAATTGATTACCGAATTCCGCCCTACATTATACCACTCTTTATCAAATCCTTCCATTTTATAAACCAATTGATTCATTTCCGGTGCCTGATAACCTAATGCCGCCGCATGCAATGAAAAAGAATTTTGATCAGATTCTAACTCGACCTCATCAGAAAAGACGATGCTTTCTTTCAATGGAGAATCCTTACTGCCGATCTGCATTCGTTTATTGAATAACCTTAATTCCGCAACACTATTATAAATTAAACTTTTTAAGTACCTGAGCAACAAAAAGTTGCTCAGGATTTT
>NZ_JBCOCI010000125.1:0-8147 GCF_040929485.1 Phocaeicola sp. RTP21198st1_B8_RTP21198_201120
TCTGCAAATTCAGTAATGAGAGGACGTGTAAACGCAATAAGGACGTTCAAGGGCTTAGTTGCGGATTTGAGGTTTAAGTCATGGCTGTATGCGTCGGCTGTGACTTTTTTATTGTTATTGATTTGTAGTTATATTGACATGTTATTGTAATGTGTATGACGTATTTTTGCTAAAAATATTAAAACCGTATGGAGAAGAAGAAAAAGGAAGATAAATATTATCTGCCGAGAGATATCAGTTGGATGTATTTTAATCGTCGCATTTTGCAGGAAGCCATGAAAGAACGTGTTCCCATACTGGAACGGTTGAGCTTTTTAGGAATTTACTCTAATAATTTGGATGAATTTTTCAGAGTACGTGTAGCTACTCAAAGCCGGGTGGCCGAGTGCGAAGATAAAGCGGCGCATTCTGAACGGGAAGAAGCATTGAAACTGATTAGACAGATAAATAAACTGAACAACAGGTACTCTAAAGAATATGAAGGTGCGATCAAGCAGGTAACGGCAGAATTGGAGAAAGAAAATATTTGTTTAGTCAATCATGTACAACTGGATGAGGAACAACAGTTATTTGTCGATTCTTTTTATCAACAACGGCTGAATGGGTTTATTAGTCCTGTCTGGCTGAAATCAGTAAAACAACTGGGTAACGAAGCGGATGAAAATATCTTTTTGGCTGTAAAGATGAGGAAAGAAGGACATAAAGTTGGAGAATATGCAATTATAGAGCTGCCTGTAGCACAGGCAGGGCGTTTTATCCGTCTGCCGGATAAGGATGGTAAAAATTACCTGATGTATTTGGATGATGTGGTACGCTATTGTTTACCATTGATATTTCATGGTATGAACTATAAACATTTTGAAGCGTATGCTTTCAAGTTTACCAAAGATGCGGAGATGGAGATAGACAATGATCTGCGTAACGGAATGATGCAGAAAATTTCTAAAGGAGTAAAGAGTCGCAAACGAGGTGAGCCTTTACGGGTTATTTATGATGCCAGTATGCCTAAAGATCTTTTAAAACGTGTCATGAACAAGTTGAATCTGGATAAGTTGGATACAGTATTGGGCGGTGGAAAATATCATAACCATAAGGACCTGATGCGTTTTCCAGACTGTGGCCGGAAAGATTTGAAATACCCTGAATGGACTCCTGTTTTGAAAAATGAGCTTTCGGGTAACGTTGGTATGTTGGAGCTGATTCGTAGGAAAGATCGTTTTATTCATGTGCCTTATCATAGTTTCGATTCTTATATCCGTATATTGCAGGAAGCGGCGATTAATAAAGAAGTAAAAAGTATCAAGACAACCCTCTATCGTTTGGCTAAAGATTCGAAAGTGGTAAAAGCATTGATTAATGCGGCACGCAATGGAAAGAAAGTAACAGTAGTTATTGAATTGCTGGCACGTTTTGACGAGGCTTCCAATATAGATTGGTCAAAGAAAATGCAGGATGCCGGTATCCGTGTGATATTTGGGGTGGAGGGACTGAAGGTACACTCTAAGATTACCTATATATCCATGAAAACAGGTGCGGATATAGCTTGTATCAGTACAGGAAACTTTCATGAAGGTAACGCCCGTATGTACACTGATTATATGTTGATGACGGCTGCTAAGAATGTGACGCGTGACGTGAGTTTGGTCTTTGATTTTATAGAACGCCCTTATTCTCCCGTTCGCTTCAAAGAACTGTTGGTATCTCCTAATGAGATGAAGCAAAAATTTATCCGTCTTATTAATGAAGAAATTAAGAACAAGCAGGCCGGAAAACCTGCTTACATTTTGATAAAGATTAATCATATTACTGATCCGGTAATGGTGAAGAAACTGTATGAAGCATCTTCGCATGGTGTTCGGATAGACTTGCTGGTTCGTGGTAATTGTTCACTGATTACGGGAGTGCCGGGAGTGAGTGATACAATTCGTATCAATGGCATCATAGACCGTTATCTGGAACATTCGCGTATTTTTATTTTTGCCAATGGTGGTGATGAGAAAATGTTCATTGGTTCGGCTGACTGGATGCCGCGCAATTTGGATAACAGGGTGGAAGTGATTGCTCCCGTTTACGATCCGGAAATAAAGGCAGACTTGAAGCGGGTAGTGGAATATGGTTTGAAAGATACTCTGCAAGGACGGGTGGTGGACGGAACAGGAGAGAATCGTCCTTGGATATCGGAAGATAAGACAGCTTTCCGTTCGCAGGAGGAATTATACAAATATTATTTAAATGAAAACAGAATAAAGGATTAAGATGGGAAAAGTGAATTATGCTGCTATTGATATTGGTTCTAACGCTGTGCGCCTTTTGATAAAAAGCATTGACAGGGAGGCTGTGCAGGAGAAAAAAATTAAAAAAGTGATGATGCTTCGCGTACCCCTACGACTAGGGTTCGATGTTTTTTCCATAGGTGAATTGTCCGAGAAGAAAGCGGATAAGCTGAGACGTTTGATGAAGGCTTTCCGTCAGTTGATGAAAATTTATGATGTGGATGATTACAGGGCATGTGCTACTTCGGCTATGCGGGACGCGCGTAACGGGAGGACGATAATCAAGAAAATCGAAAAGGATACAGGTATCCGCATTGAGATAATTGATGGTCAGGAAGAGGCTCGAATGATTTATAATAATCATATAGAGTGTATGGAAGACCGTCTGGGTAATTATATGTATGTGGATGTGGGTGGTGGCAGTACAGAGATTAATCTGTTGACTAACGGTGAGTTGGTATGGTCGGTGTCTTACAACATCGGTACGGTGCGTATGCTGAGTAATGCTGTTAAAGAAGGAACTTGGCAGCAAATGGAAGAAGAGCTTATGAAAGTGACGGAAGGTGTTGCCGCGATCAATATCATCGGATCGGGTGGGAATATTAATAAGTTGTTCCGCCTGGCAGATAAGAAGGATAAGAAGTTGCAACGTTTGCCGGTCAGTTCGTTGCAAACAGTCTATGATGTGTTGAAACCGCTGACTCCGGAGGAAAGGGTAGAGGCATTCAGTCTAAAGCAAGACCGTGCCGATGTAATTGTGCCTGCTGCGGAAATTTTTCTGAAAATTGCAGAAGTAGTGCATGCAGAATATATTTATGTTCCGGTCATTGGACTGTCTGATGGTATCATTGACAATCTGTATGCCAAAAGCCTTGAGAAAGAAATGAAAGCTGAATAAGCTTTCATTTTAATACTGTTTGTGTTGTACGGCTTCAAAAATATTCGCTTTTCTCTGATAAATTGTTGGAAATTAATAGTTGAAGTTTCAAAATTTGCTATATATTTGTAATCGTTAACAACTAACAAACAGAAATACCATGATGAACAAAATGTGCATGGCAGCTATAATAGCTGCTTCTTTGTATGCAGGGACTACTTTTGCCCAACCTGCCGCCGTAAAGAAAATCATTGAAACGGGCCAAACTGATAACCGGGTAATGCATCAGTTGGATATTCTCACCAATCGTTTTGGGGGAAGAGTTATTGGCTCGGATGCATATGAGAATGCAGCCGAGTGGATGATGCGTGAATATAAACGGTGGGGTATTGACGTACGCTTGGAAGAAGCTGGGGAACTGCCGGTAGGTTTTAACCGTGGTCCATGGTTCGGACGTTTAATCGGGGGAGATCAGGCGATGGATTTGCATTTTGTCACTCCATCCTACACTTCAGGTACTAAAGGTCTGCAACGCGGGCATGTTTTGATAGAGCCCCGTACTCAAGAAGAACTAGACCGCATGAAACATCAGTTGAAAGGCGCTTGGGTGTTGATTTCAGGTGAAAATGTAGGTTGGCCTGTTGACCGTTCTGCTAAAGGAGATTCGTTGAGAGCTGCTATCAAAGCTGAAAATATAGAAATAGAAAAGCAGAATGCTGCCTTGATGGAAGAGAATTGGAGCAAAGGAACCAAACATGCCATGAAGCCTTTGCGTGAAATGCCGGGACTATTTTATAAAGAAATGTGTGAGGCAGGAGCACTTGGCTTTATTCAGTCGGCACCTGTACCTTTACGTGCTTTGTATGATCGTGCTTTATTAAATGATCCCCATACTACGTTTGATAATTTGCCCGAAGTCTGTGACATCAAATTGGATGAACATCAATACAAAATCATCAAGCAGATGGTGAAAGAACGCCGGAACTTCTGGCTGGAATTTGATATTCGTAATCATTTCAAACTAGGTCCTGTGAAATATCATAATGTCGTAGCATCCATTAAAGGTACTAAATATCCGGATGAATATGTTATTATAAGCGGACATCTTGATTCTTATGATGTGGCAACCGGTGGTATAGACTGCGGTACAGGTATTGGTCCTATGATGGAGGCTGCCCGTATGATTGCACTTTCCGGTGCAAAACCTAAACGTACTATATTGTTTGTGGCTTTTGCTGGAGAGGAATTTGGTTTGTTGGGCGCAAAATCTTATGTCAAGACTCACGCTAAAGAGTTAGGAAAGATTGCTAATCTATTCAATCGGGACGGAGGACCGACTCCTCCGGTGGGAATCTCCGTTCCTCAGGCTATGTATGATGATTTTGTGGAAGTGTGCAAGCCTGTGAAAGAAATCCGTGCGGATTATCCGTTTGAAGTAAAGGTAGCGAAACCTTTTAAACGTCCTACTCAAAGCGGTGGTACGGATGCCAGTGTTTTTGCAGTGGAAGGAGTGCCTACTTTTGGTTTCAATACACAAGACATAAAAGGATATAATTTCTCTTATGGGGAAATATTGCATACGGAACGTGATCTTTATACGAAGAATATACCAGAATACCAAGAGCATGCAGCTACGGTAACAGCGGTGGTCGCCTTGGGAATTGCTAATTTAAGTAAACAGTTATCTCGTGAAGGAATGCACAAAAAGTAGCGCAAATGTTCTTTTTTTCTTCTTTTAGTGGAATTATGTCGTTTTGATGTGTAAAAAATGTTAGCTTAAGTTCAATCTACTGAGATAATCTTTACCTTTGCTGCGCATATAAAGCAAAATGTAGGTAAACAAAAAACCTGCGATATTTGTTAATATAGAAAAGGTAAATTATCAAATAAAAGTAAATAGAAGCTTATGTCACAGATTATTGGACATATTTCACAAGTTATCGGACCGGTAGTCGATGTGTATTTTGAGGGCAAAGGCATCGACACCGATCTGCTTCTTCCAAGCATTCATGATGCATTGACTATCAAACGCAATGACGGCAGAATTTTAGTCGTGGAAGTTCAACAACACATTGGTGAAGACACAGTGCGTACTGTAGCTATGGATAGTACGGACGGTTTGCAACGTGGTATGGAAGTAATTCCGACAGGACATCCTATTACTATGCCGGTTGGTAATCAGATTAAAGGCCGGTTGATGAACGTAGTAGGTGAGGCTGTGGACGGTATGCGCCCGCTGAGTAAGGAAGGGGCGTTTCCCATTCACCGTGAACCCCCTAAGTTTGATGAGCTGTCTACTGTGCAGGAAGTACTCTTCACAGGTATTAAGGTTATTGATTTGCTGGAACCTTATTCAAAGGGTGGTAAAATCGGATTGTTTGGGGGAGCCGGTGTAGGCAAGACCGTGCTTATTATGGAGCTGATTAATAACATTGCCAAGAAACATAACGGCTTTTCCGTTTTTGCCGGAGTCGGTGAACGTACACGTGAAGGTAACGACCTGTTGCGTGAAATGATTGAATCTGGTGTAATCCGCTACGGAGAAGAATTTAAGAAAAGTATGGAAGAAGGCCATTGGGACCTTTCCAAAGTAGACTATAATGAAGTTGAAAAGTCACAGGCTACATTGGTGTACGGACAGATGAACGAGCCTCCCGGCGCACGTTCTTCCATTGCTCTTTCGGGGTTGACCGTTGCCGAATCTTTCCGTGACCGCAAAAACGGTGACAGCAACGGACCACGTGATATTTTGTTCTTTATCGACAATATATTCCGTTTCACTCAGGCAGGTTCCGAGGTTTCGGCTTTATTGGGTCGTATGCCGTCAGCCGTGGGGTACCAACCAACATTGGCAACAGAAATGGGACAGATGCAGGAACGTATCACTTCTACCAAGAATGGTTCTATCACCTCGGTACAGGCTGTGTATGTACCTGCTGATGACTTGACAGACCCTGCGCCTGCTACTACATTTACTCACTTGGATGCAACAACCGTATTGAGCCGTAAAATTACCGAACTGGGTATTTATCCGGCTGTAGATCCGTTGGAATCAACCTCACGTATTCTTGACCCGCTGATTGTAGGGCAGGAGCACTATGATGTGGCTCAGCGTGTAAAGCAGATTTTGCAGCGTAACAAGGAGTTGCAAGATATCATTTCTATTCTGGGTATGGACGAATTGAGCGATGAAGATCGTCAGACTGTAAACCGTGCGCGTCGGGTGCAGCGTTTCCTGTCACAACCTTTTGCTGTGGCCGAACAGTTTACAGGTGTTCCAGGTGTCATGGTTTCTATTGAAGATACCATTAAGGGATTCAAGATGATTCTGGACGGTGAGGTGGATTACCTGCCCGAGCAGGCATTTCTGAATGTGGGAACGATAGAGGAAGCAATAGAAAAAGGAAAGAAGTTGCTGGATGCTGCCAGCCATAAGAAATAAAAGTAAGTATGGAACATCATGAAGATCTTCATTTGATAGTGGTTTCTCCGGAAAGTACATTGTTTGACGGTAAAGTGGACATTGTGATATTACCGGGAGAATCAGGCTCTTTCTCTGTCCTGCATGACCATGCTCCGTTGATATCGTCATTGATAAAGGGGGAGATAAAATATACAGAGGATGGATTAGAGAAATCAATTGGAATATCGAGTGGGTTCGTTGAGGTAAGGGACAATATAGTTTCGGCCTGTGTGGAAATCTAATACATAATTATGTCTTTGTTAGCCGTAAAGAGAAAATTTATCATATCGTTGACCATATTAATGGTTGTGTTGAGTTGGGGAGGAGCCTTGGTATTTCACACCTTGTTGCCTAGGTATTATTTTGCCTGGTATCCTTCCATACCGATATTTTTTTATCTTTTCGGCCTCTTTTACATATTTATGTTCGGGTACTGTTATCGGGTAAGTCCGCAAAAAATGGTGGCGGTTTACTTGGTGGCGAAAGTGACGAAGATGATGTTGAGCATCTTGATTATGTCCGTCTATGCAGTGGCGGTGGCACATCAAGTTCTGTCATTTATAGGAACTTACATGGTATTCTATATTATCTTTCTGATTTTTGAAACCCGCTTCTTTTTTCATTTTGAGATAAAACATAAAAGTAATAGGTACAAGTATAAGTAATATGAGAAGTTTACGATATATAGGAACGGTTTTAATGTTGCTGATCGCTTTTCTGCAAGGAGCCAATGCCCGGGAAGAGTCGGATACTGACTATAAAGAGCAGCAGGTAGACGTAAATGAAATCGTTTTCGGACATATAGGTGATTCGTATGAATGGCATATCACTGACATAGGAGATACACCTATAGCTATACCACTGCCGGTAATCGTAAAAAGCAGTACAGGATGGCACGCTTTTCTTTCTTCTAAGTTTGAGGAAGGAAACGGAGAGTATGAAGGACTGTACATTGCTAAAGACGGTGAATATAAAGGTAAGATAGTGGAAAAGGATGCTAGCGGTAACGAAGTAAAACCTTTGGATATCTCTATTACAAAGAATGTTACCGGGTTGTTTGTCAATAGTGCCATTCTGGTGATTCTAGTGTTGAGTTGTGCCCGTTGGTACAAAAAACATCCAGTAGAAAAGGAAGCTCCTAAAGGAATGGTGGGCATGATGGAAGCTTGTATCCTGGCAATCAATGATGATGTGATAAAGGGTTGTATCGGTAAGGATTATAAGCGTTATGCACCTTATCTGCTGACGGCTTTCTTCTTTATCCTGATCAATAATCTGATGGGATTGATTCCTTTCTTCCCCGGCGGTGCGAATATTACAGGTAATATTGCCGTTACCTTTGTGCTGGCTATCTGTACGTTCCTGGCTGTGAATCTATGGGGGAACAAGGAATATTGGAAAGAGATTCTATGGCCTGATGTTCCTTGGTGGTTAAAGGCTCCGTTCCCGATGATGCCGATTATTGAGATTTTCGGAATCTTTACGAAGCCATTTGCATTGATGATTCGTTTGTTTGCCAATATGATGGCCGGTC
>NZ_JBCOCI010000126.1:0-7386 GCF_040929485.1 Phocaeicola sp. RTP21198st1_B8_RTP21198_201120
ATGCTGGGCTGCTGTGACAGCGAAATTATGAGTGCCTGAGAAATCTTCTTTGGCACACATATAAATATAATTATGCTGTGTATAGTTCAGTACGCTTTCCAATCCTTGGATGGATGGGATTCGGATAGGTCCCGGAGGCAAACCTGCATACTTGTAGGTATTATAAGGAGAGTCCACTTCCAGATGTTTGAAAAGAATACGTTTCAGTCCGAATTCCTGCAAACCAAATTTTACCGTCGGGTCTGCTTGCAACAACATCCCTTTATTCAATCTGTTGATGTAAAGTCCTGCGATCATGGGCTTTTCAGGACCATTGGCCGTTTCTTCCTCCACGATAGAGGCCAGAGTAGATACTTCTTCAGGAGTAAGTCCGATACGTTGAGCCTTTTTCAACCTTTCATCATTCCAAAAGGCGGCATGTTCTTTTTGCATCCGTTTCATAAAAGCGTCAGCACTCATATTCCAATACACTTCGTAAGTGTTAGGAATAAAAAGGGAGGGGAGTGTCTCTTGGGTATATCCCATTTGTGCACAATAAGCACTGTCGGAAATTAATTTGGCAATATCCAGAGAATCAATCATGAGCTGGCGTGAAACGGTTCGCACTAATCTGTCCACGGTGCGTACACTGGGTACAGTCAGATTAATGGGAGTCTGATATCCCATAGAAAGACGCCGGAAGAGATAGCGCATATTGTCTGAAGGATTGAGTGCGTAACGCCCTGTCCGTATATTGTCGCCATACTTCTCTTTTTCTGCCAGATATTGAAAACCGAACATACTTTTAGGATGTCCGTTCCGGATTATTTTATGGTACACAGAATCCAGGTTATCATCTCTGTCTATATAAATATAGGTAGTCTTTGTAAGTTGGAGCTGTTTGGCAAAGAAATAGTAATATATACTTCCTGCGCCACCTGCTCCCGCTAGGATAATTATAAGAATAACTATCCATACAATAGTATGTTTCTTTTTATTCATTTTAGTCTATCGGGCTTTTTTATATGCAAATATAGGCAAATATCCTTTTCTTTTCTACTTTTGACGATTTTGTACCCCTAAAAATACAATTTTGTCCACTATCCGGTTGATGTAAAATGTGTAAATTTGACCAAACAAAAAACGAGAACGCAAAATAGTATATTAATTATTTTATTTTTAATCATGAAAAATGCACTTATGGGCTTGGCATTGTTCGCTGCAATGCCGGTATTTGCTCAACAAAAAGCGACTATCAATGTACATCCCGAGCAAGGGAAAGAAATCATCAGTAAACATATTTATGGACAATTTGCAGAGCATCTGGGAACTTGTATCTATGGAGGTTTGTGGGTAGGTGAAGATTCTAAAATTCCCAATACCCAAGGCTATCGTAATGATGTGCTTCAGGCTTTGAAGGACTTGAAAGTGCCGGTGCTTCGTTGGCCGGGGGGGTGTTTTGCCGATGAATATCATTGGATGGATGGTATCGGTCCGAAAGAGAATCGTCCCCGGATGGTCAATAATAACTGGGGAGGTACAGTAGAAGATAATAGTTTCGGAACACATGAATTTCTGAACTTGTGTGAGCTGATAGGTTGTGAGCCTTATATCAGTGGTAATGTAGGAAGCGGAAGTGTGGAAGAAATGGCGAAATGGGTGGAATACATGACTTCTGAACAAGGTAGCCCGATGGCGAAACTGCGTAAGGAGAACGGTCGTGAAAAACCATGGAAAGTGAAATTCTTTGGGGTAGGTAATGAAAGCTGGGGATGTGGAGGCAGTATGCGTCCTGAATATTATGCAGACTTGTATCGCCGTTATTCTACCTATTGTCGTAATTATGATGGCAACCATTTATTCAAAATAGCCAGTGGTGCCAGTGATTATGACTATAACTGGACCGAAGTGCTGATGAAAAATGTGGGTCATCGCATGGCAGGTCTTTCTCTTCATTATTATACAGTGACCGGATGGAGTGGAAGCAAAGGTTCGGCTACCGAGTTCACTAATGATGATTATTATTGGACTATGGGCAAATGCCTGGAAATAGAACCGGTATTGAAGAAGCATATCGCTATTATGGATAAATACGATCCGAAAAAACAAATCGGCCTGATGGTAGACGAGTGGGGAACCTGGTGGGATGAAGAACCGGGAACGGTCCGCGGACATTTGTATCAGCAAAATACGTTGCGTGATGCTTTCGTGGCTTCTTTAACTTTGGATGTTTTCCATAAATATACGGATCGTATCAAGATGACGAACATTGCCCAGATTGCCAATGTGCTTCAATCTATGATTCTGACCAAGGAAGACAAGATGGTTTTGACACCGACCTATCATGTCTTTGAAATGTATAAAGTGCATCAAGATGCTACTTATCTTCCTTTGGAACTGAACTGTGAACGCAAGGTGGTACGTGACGACCGCATTGTTCCGATGGTAAGTGCTACCGCTTCACGGGATGCAAACGGTTTTATTCATATTTCCTTGTCTAATGTGGATTTGCAGGAATCGCAGGAAATAGAGTTGAATCTGGGTGAGGTGAAAGCTAAGAGTGTTACCGGCCGTATTTTGACCGCTAATAATATAGGTGATTACAATAGTTTCGAGAAACCGAGTGTGGTTGCCCCGAAAGAATTTACCGGAGCCAAGGTTAATAAGGGAAGCTTGAAAGTGACTCTTCCTGCCAAGTCTATCGTGGTGTTGGAAGTGAAATAAATCACGTACGTACGTGTAGCCCTTCACATACGTCAGTGTAGGGCTATGCATACGTATATATTGCGCCACACGTACGTATGTGATGGGTTACGGTAACTCTTGTACCCTCTCTGCTTCAATTCTGTTTTCTACCTCATCCGGCAGGGCAGGGAAGAAATCTATATTCGTTCTTTTCTCTACGCTGTCTACTGTTACTATATATTTCTTCAGCGGCTTATGTCCGGCGCTGTTGGGGAAGATAAATCCTATGGCTTGCGGATTTTTCTTATCATTTATCAATATGACTTTATAGAAAGCATGGGGGACTGCCACTTTGTTGTTGCCGATTCGTTTGGGGCGTTTAGTATCATATATGGGGCCGCAGGCAATGTACACTGCTCCATATTTTTTTGCCCATTGGCGTGACTTTTCCTCCAGGTCATTCCAGTCGCCGCGGTTCAGATTCGGATTTTGCGGACAAATGTTGCTCATATAAAAAGATTCTTCCATGGCTTGTTTGTTCCATTTCATATCGGCGGCAGGGGCCATGTGTCCCCGGTCGTATCCTGATTTTGTATAATCTCCCGTATATGCTTTGGCTCCACGTACGTCCGGGTCGGGCAAGAATTTGTCTGTTCGCCCTTCTTTTCCTTTTGTTTCTTTTTTAGTAAGCTCCCATGCTACCCATTGTGGAGTTTTGTAATCGGCATTATAAGATAGGGTATATCCTTTACGTTTCAATATCTGTCCGCCTGTGCCCGATTGCATCGTCGGGATTTCCAATGCACCGCCATGTTGAGTCGGAATACGTATTTCGGGCTTTTCTTCATTGTTTTCGATAGCGGGGATATTTTCAAGCAGCTTCCCGTCAAACAACTGATATTTATAGGCCAAAAGTCCCAGTAATATTAAAATAATGACGATTCTTAGGGGACTGTTCGCTTGTTTCTTTTTCTTTGCGCTCATATTTGTTCTGTTTTAGGGATGCAAAGATAGAATAAAATATAAAAATACATTATCTTTGCCTATGATATAGCTGTAAATTTAAATAATACCGACATGCTATCCTAACTAATCAAACCTATTATATATGAAAAAGAACCGATTATCGTTAACGTTCCTGGGTTTGCTGATTGCAGCTTCCCCTTTACGGGCACAGGATACGCCGCAGACTGAAACAGCCGAGCAAAAGGACAAAAGAATGGAATGGTTTTCACAAGCCAAGTTGGGTATTTTTATCCATTGGGGGATTTATTCTGTCAGAGGAGTGTCCGAAAGCTGGTCCTTCTTTAACAACTACCTGCCCTACGATGAATACATGGAGCAGGAAAAAGGTTTCACAGCCTCCAAGTATGATCCGAAAAACTGGGTGGATCTGATCAAAGAGAGTGGGGCCAAATACACAGTGATAACCACCAAGCACCATGACGGAGTTGCGTTATGGGATACCAAAGTAGGAGATATCAGCGTCGTGAAAAGCACTCCGGCAAAACGTGACCTTATCGCTCCCTTTGTAAAGGAAGTGAGAAAACAAGGATTGAAGCTTGGTTTCTATTATTCTTTATTGGACTGGTCGCATCCTGATTATCCCAACAAAACCCGTACGGAAGTACGTTATAAAAATGATCCTGAACGTTGGGCCCGATTCAACAAGTTCAATTTCGGACAATTGGCGGAGCTGAACAAGACCTGGAAACCGGATCTGTATTGGTTTGACGGAGATTGGGAGCAAAGTTCGGAAGCATGGAATTCCAAAGGAATTGTAGATTTGCTTCGTTCGGATAATAAAAATGTGATTATCAACTCGCGTATACAGGGGTATGGTGACTATGCCACTCCCGAACAAGGAGTGCCGGTGGTGCGTCCCGAAGATAAATATTGGGAACTTTGTATGACCATGAATGATTCATGGGGATATCAGCATACAGACAGCAACTATAAATCACCCTATATCCTGCTTCGTACATTTGTAGACTGCCTGAGCATGGGTGGTAATCTTTTATTGGATATCGGTCCCAAAGAGGACGGTTCCATTCCTGAAGAACAGATCGCTGTGTTGAAGGAGTTCGGCCGATGGACCAAGAAGCATAAAGAAGCTATTTATGAAACTCGCGCAGGTATTCCTACCGAGCATTTCCAGGGATATACCACACTGAATAAGGCGGGGGATATTTTGTATTTATACCTTCCTTACAAACCTAACGGTCCGGTGGAAGTAAAAGGGCTGATGAACAAAGTGAACCGTATATGGGTGGTTGGTAACGGAGCTATGTTGAATTACAAGGTCTACAATAAAAATTATTGGAATTCAGTGCCGGGTAATCTCTACATTGATGTACCCCAACAGGTGCAGGATGAGCAGATTACCGTGCTGGCCGTGTTGCTGGATGGACCGATCAAACTATATCGCGGAGTGGGACAAGTGCAAGATAATAACTAACTTGAATCTGAAAAATACATGAAGAAACTTATTTATACCCTGTTACTTCTGCTGGTTACTTTTCCGGCAATGGCACAAAGCCTTTTTGAACAATATGAGCGTTTTCTGACCGAACCGCGTACTTATGTATGTTATCGTCCGGATGGAAAGTTGAAAATAGATGGTAAACTGAATGAAAGTTCCTGGAACAAGGCGGCGTCTACTGCCCCGTTTGTAGATATAAGCGGAGAAGGATTCCCGACTCCCAACTATGAAACTACCGCCAAGATGCTGTGGGATGATGAATTTTTATATGTAGGAGCTGTTCTTCAAGAAGAGGATATCAAGGCGCGTCTTACCCAGCGTGATACCATCATCTATTATGACAATGACTTTGAAGTGTTTATTGATCCGGATAGCGACGGACACAATTATTTTGAAATAGAAACCAATGCGCGTGGCGTGATTTTCGATCTGATGCTGGACAAACCTTATCGTTCGGGTGGAAATTTCATGGTGCAATGGGACTGCCCCGGATTGAAGACTGCCATCCATTGCGAAGGTACACTGAATAAATCAAAAGATAAAGATAAGTATTGGAGTGTGGAAATGGCCATTCCTCATCAGGCGCTGACCATGAACTTTAACAATCCGTTGAAGGCTGGCAATACCTGGCGCATCAACTTTTCGCGTGTACAGTGGCTGAAGGAGAAAGGACCCGAGGAAAATTGGGTATGGACTCCTACCGGAAGAATCGATATGCACATGCCCGACCGTTGGGGATATCTTTATTTCGTAGACAAGAAAGTGGGAACCTCGCAAGATGAGTTGGTTTACCCGTACAATCAGGCCATTTATAAATTGCTGTGGGCCATGTTCTACGCACAACAGGATAATTATAGTAAACAACATAATTATCTGCGTGCCACAGAACAATTCTTTTTGACTGATAAAGAGTTGAAAGATCTTCCGGCTGATGCCCGGATTGCGGTGGAAGCGACTCAGAACACGTATCAGATAGCTATAACCAATCCTGCTGAAGGAATCCGTTATGTGATCAATAATGAAGGACGTTTCCGGACAGAAAAGATACCTGCCCGTGAAGTTAAAAACTGGTTGTGGATGCGTCTGAATAACCGTTCGGATGCCGAATGGCAAAAGTGGTTTGCGTTGTTGAAAGAATGTGGTATTTCGGGTGTCATGTTCGAGGGATACAATGAGAATATTTACCGCCTCTGCAAAGAAGCCGGATTGGAGGCGCATTATTGGAAATGGACGATGAACCGCAGGGAACTGCTGGACAAGCATCCCGACTGGTATGCCGTGAACCGTAAAGGCGAGTCTTGTCACGACAAACCGGCCTACGTGGATTATTATCGCTTCTTGTGCCCTAATCACCAAGGTGTGGCCGAATATCTGGCAGAAGACTATGTAAAGGAAGCTCATAAACCCTACGTGGATGGTGTTCATCTGGATTATGTCCGTATGCCGGATGTAATCTTGCCTGTCAGCTTATGGAAAAACTATGGTATCGAGCAGAAAGAAGAGTTGCCGGAATATGACTATTGTTATTGTGATGTATGCCGTGAATTGTTTAAAGCTAAAACAGGACAGGATCCGTTGGAATTAAAGTATCCGATGGAAAACCAGAGTTGGATTAATTTCCGTCTGGATGCCATCACTCGTGTGGTGGATGCCATCACTAAAGCAGTGAAAGCGGATCATAAAGCTATTTCTGCCGCCGTATTCCCGGGACCGTCCATGGCTCGTCACATGGTACGCCAAGATTGGGGAGAATGGACGCTGGATGCTTATTATCCGATGATTTATAATAAATTCTATTATGAAGGTCCTGAATGGATCGGGCGTTCGGTAAAGGAAAGCGTTGAAACGGTGAATGGTCGTGCCAAGATATATGCCGGACTGATGTTTGGTGATATTAAGGACAATTTTGAAGAGGTGCTGGATGAAGCATACAATAACGGGGCATCCGGTGTATCCTTCTTTGATGGTCCGGATGAAGAATATTTGCATAAATTCAAAGCTTATCTGGATAAGAGAGGGTTTGTGGTGAAGTAACCCTGGACTGATAGATCCTTATATCAGAGAAATAAATCTCTTTTTAGCGGTCACTTTCGATTTTTATCGTAAGTGGCCGCTTTTGTGTTTTATCGTTTGTCCTTTCGATGAGTGCGGAAAAGGAATTTATGGCTCACCCGATAAATCAGGGGGAAAATTCTTTAATTCTATAGAAAATTTGCACCTTTGTACCATGAACAATCAAG
>NZ_JBCOCI010000127.1:0-7260 GCF_040929485.1 Phocaeicola sp. RTP21198st1_B8_RTP21198_201120
CGGATTCCCTGAAACTTTTTTGTAATACGCTGAATCACAGATGTGTTACAAAGAAGGTTTTTATAACGGAGGACACGAGAGAAAAAAGACAGACACATTATAATATTCGCACGCGCGTAAACAAAAACGGAAGAGCTGGAACTAAAGAAGGGGAAGGCGCGAGTCCGGAGGGGCAACCAAACACCGTAAGCCAGGACAGGGAAGGGAAGACAGCTACGGAAAACACAGGACGAGGTACGCAGCACACACAACTGAGTTAGCAAAAACAGATGCCAATGCTACCACTCTTGAAAAACTTTAGGAGGGAAAAAGCAGAGAAGAATTTCCTTGTTCAAGCACGTGCCAACAAAAGTCTGAATGTAAAATCCATAAAGAAGACTACATATTTTGCACTTCCCCCTCTACCACACATACACACTTGACAGTTATTATTTGAAAAAAGTTCTATGAAAATTTGGTTTATATTATAAACTATATTATATTTGTAAAGTAATTAAGTAAAATAAACTTTTATCATTCAACCTATAAAACATCATAACAATGAAAACAAACACAACATTTCACAAGAAACGTGCCACTATCCTGGCATGCGCCACACTAACTATTCCGAGATTTGCCACTGAAAATATAGCACAAACCACCGACTTTATATCACTATAATAAGAAATAAAGCTATGAAAACAAATCAGAACAACAAAAAAACCGTTCCAACTCAGGAACAAATCGAAGTAGTATGCCGGCAAAGAGCCCGTCATTTTTGGAATTGGCTCACTTGGTCATTAGTCTATTATGTGGTAATAAACCTGTTTCTTATAGCTATAAACTGGTTTACCAGTCCACACTACTGGTGGGTACTATGGGTGATAGCAGGCTGGGGAATCAGCTTGCTGATGACAGCCATAGAGAAAAGCATCAAATATTAATTAATCACAAACTAAAAAGAAAAAACAGTATGGAAGAAAGAAAATTGAATGAGAAAGAGAGTTTGGAACTCATCGCTCAAATGATTCAGAATACAAAAAACAGGCTAGAAACCAATTGTGGCATGCCGTTCCTTTTTTGGGGATATACCACTATCTTTGTCAGCCTACTGGTCTGGTTTCTGGTAGTAACTACCCGGAATTATTATTGGCAATACCTATGGTTCTTACTCCCCATCATCGCAGGAACAGGAACTTACCTTTCCACACGTAATCAGCAGCCGGGTATCAAGACTCATTTGGACAAAGTAATCAATTATATTTGGTTGGTATTCGGCATAACCGGCTTTCTGATATCCATGCTCGCCATGTTTTTCTGGCAACTTCCCATCCTATTCATGGTCCTTCTGCTGATGGGCATGGGAACTACACTAACAGGTCTGGTGATAGGTTATAAAACTGTCACTATTTGCGGCACACTGGGAGCATTAAGCTCCATCGGATGCCTTTTTTATCCAGGTCTAAACCAGATATTAATCTTCGCTCCTGTCTTTATTTTTATGATGGTTATTCCGGGACATGTGTTGAATCATGCTGCCCGTAAACAAAAAAAATCGTAACTTTGCGCCTATGTTCAAAGAATTGAATCCATTACTACATTCCGAACTGAGACTTGCCGTGATGTCCATACTGGTTTCAGTGGAAGAAGCCGAGTTCAGCTATCTGAAACAACAGACAGGAGCAACGGCAGGTAATCTGAGTGTGCAAATAGACAAGCTAAACAAGGCTGACTATGTAGAAGTCATCAAGACATTTAAAGGAAAAATGCCTTGTACCATTTGTAAGATTACACAAAAAGGGCTTGAAGCTTTTGAAGAATATGTAGATGCATTAAAAAGTTATATAAACATAAATACATAACAGATCATATCATTATTTGTTCCATCCACAAACCTGTTTGAATAAATACTGTTTAACATCTTGATTGACAGGCATTCTGAAATTCACCATCCTAGGATGATTATATGAGATAACTTTCTATTATCCCATATAATTTTTTAGAATAAACATCTTAATAAAAGGTTTTGTAAATTTGTACCCGGAAGAGAGAACATCCTCTCCCACAAAAGCGTTTATATTATACAAACTTTAAATAAAAGAATTATGGAATTTGTAACGAATGAAAAGCTGACAATCGTAGGTGCTGCCGGAATGATTGGCTCGAACATGGCTCAAACTGCTATTATGATGGGCCTTACTCCCAATATTTGTTTGTATGACCCATACGCTCCCGGTCTGGAAGGTGTGGCAGAAGAACTATACCATTGTGGTTTCGAAGGCATGAACATCACTTTCACTTCCGACATCAAGGAAGCTTTGACCGATGCTAAATATATTGTAAACTCAGGTGGTGCGGCACGTAAAGCCGGCATGACCCGTGAGGACTTGCTGAAAGGAAACGCAGCCATCGCTGAAGAATTCGGAAAAAATGTAAAGGCCTATTGTCCGGACGTAAAACATATCGTGGTTATTTTCAATCCGGCTGATATTACCGGTCTGATCACCTTATTATATTCAGGCCTGAAACCATCACAAGTTACAACTCTTGCCGCTCTTGACTCTACACGCTTGCGCAGCGAATTGTCCAAGCATTTCGGCATCGCCATGGATAATGTAGAAAACTGCCGCACGTATGGCGGTCATGGTGAGCAGATGGCTGTTTATGCTTCTACCGCTAAAGTAAACGGAAAAGCATTACTTGATATCATCGGCACTGATGCTTTGACAAAAGAACAATGGACTGAAATACAACAAAAAGTAACTAAAGGCGGTGCAAACATCATCAACCTGCGCGGCCGCTCTTCTTTCCAAAGCCCGTCATATGTTTCTATCGAAATGATTGCCGCCGCCATGGGAGGAAAGCCATTCCGCTGGCCTGCAGGTACTTACGTATCCAATGGTAAGTTCGACCATATCATGATGGCCTGGGAAACTTCTATCGCTAAGGATGGCTGCCACTTAAAAGAAGTGAAAGGCACGCCCGAAGAAGAAGCCGCATTAGAAAAAAGTTATGCACACCTTTGTGCTTTGCGTGATGAAGTGATTGCGATGGGAGTACTTCCTCCGGTTTCCGAATGGAACAAGCTGAATCCTAATATTAAATAATTCTGATTACAATATTCCGTTAAAAACATCGCCGGGTTCACCCTTGGCGATGTTTTTTTTGTATCTTCGCACTCGCAATGATAGACCAACCCACCATAGACCGGATACTGGATGCCGCACAAATTGTAGATGTGGTATCCGAGTTTGTCACTCTGCGGAAACGCGGTGTGAATTTTGTCGGACTTTGTCCATTCCATGATGACAAAACCCCTTCATTCTATGTATCACCGGCCAAAGGATTATGTAAATGCTTCGCCTGTGGAAAAGGTGGAAATGCTGTCCATTTCGTTATGGAACACGAACAGATGACCTATCCCGAAGCACTACGCTGGCTGGCCAAAAAATACAATATAGAAATAAAGGAACGCGAATTGACCGATGAGGAGAAACAAGTACAAAATATACGGGAAAGTCTCTTTGTAGTCAATGAGTTTGCCCGCGATTATTTTCAAAACATCCTCTACAACCACGCTGACGGAAAAGCCATTGCCATGTCTTATTTCCGCCAACGGGGCATTCGTGACGATATTGTCAAGAAATTCCAATTGGGATACAGCACTACCGCTTCTGACGCATTGGCACAAGAAGCCATGCGAAAAGGATATAAAAAAGAATTTCTGCTCAAGACCGGACTATGTTACGAAAAAGAAGATGGCAGTTTACGCGACCGTTTTTGGGGACGTGTGATATTTCCATGGTTTAACATCAGCGGAAAAGTGCTTGGCTTCGGTGGACGTGTACTGGACAGCCGTACCAAGGGAGTAAACCAAAAATACGTCAATTCGCCCGAATCCGAAATTTTCAGTAAACGAAAAGAACTATATGGCATTTATCAGGCTAAAGCTGCCATTGTAAAAGCCGACTGTGTTTACATGGTAGAAGGATACACCGATGTAATTGCCATGCACCAATGCGGGCTGGAGAATGTAGTGGCCAACTCGGGTACAGCATTGAGCGAACAACAAATCCGGTTGCTACACCGCTTCACCTCCAATATCACCCTATTATATGATGGTGACGAAGCCGGTATAAAAGCAAGCATCCGAGGTATCGATATGTTACTTGCAGAAGGCATGAATATCAAAGTGCTGCTTCTGCCTGACGGAGATGATCCCGATAGTTTTTCCAGAAAACACAATGCCACGGAATTCAGAAAATACATTGATGATCACGAAGAGAACTTTATCCGTTTCAAGACCAACCTTTTACTAAAAGATGCACAAAGGGACCCCATCAAACGGGCCGGATTGATATCGGACATGGCACGAAGTATCGGACTGATTCCGGATAAAGTAATTCGATATACCTGCTTGACAGAATGTGCTACCCTCTTGAACGTAAACGAGCAAATTATTTTAGACGAGATCAAAAAGCATCTGCTTCAACGGGATGATAACTATCTGGAACAAATCAAGAAAGAAAAAGACGCATCCGCCACTATCGGCTCTCTGCCTTCTGCCGATGCACCTTTTCCTGCCGGCAGCATACCTCCTGCCGATATGCCCCCCATAGAAGTAGATGATGATGTTCCCCCTCCGTTTCCTCCTGCAGAAGCAGAAGCGGGGTATCAATCGTATATTCCCCAAGAAGGACGGGAAAAGTACGTTTTTTATGTAAAAGAACAGTTACTGCTTCAAACTTTGATACGCCACGGAGAGAAAGTCATGTGCTATGTAGAAACGGAAGAAAATACGGAAACTCCGCTCACTGTGATAGAATATATTTCCATGGATTTGAAACAGGATGAATTACAGTTCCATAATCCGTTGCACCGGAAAATACTAGCAGAGGCAGAAGCTCATCTGCATGACTCCAACTTCACGGCAGAGCGTTATTTTCTGGCTCATCCCGACCCTACAATCAGCAAGCTGGCAGCAGATATGATAAATGATCGTTACCAATTGAGTAAAAGCAATTCACAAGCGATGGTCAAAGATGAAGAACGCTTACACGAACTAGTACCACACCAACTTATCGACTTCAAACTTGCCATTTTAGAAGAAGATATGAAATATACGCTGCAAGCATTGAACAAGCCTGAAGTAGCAGCCAATGCCGATAAATGCCTTGAAGTCATGGCCCACTTTAAAGAATTAAGTGAATTACAAAAAATTATGGCCAAGCGTGCCGGAGACCGGGTAGTATTAAAATAAAGGAGGCATAACTCCTTACCGGTTATGCCGTATCAAATCCATAAATTCCTCACGTGTTTTGGCTTGATTAAACGCACCTGTGAAATCAGAAGTAGTAGTAATGGCATTTTGTTTCTCTACCCCGCGCATCTGCATGCACATGTGCTTGGCTTCGACCACTACCATCACTCCCAGCGGATTCAAAGTTTCCTGAATACATTCTTTTATTTGCAATGTCATACGTTCCTGTACCTGCAACCGATGAGAAAACACATCAACTACCCGGGCAATCTTACTCAAACCGGTGATATAACCATTGGGAATATAAGCAACATGTGCCTTTCCATAGAACGGAAGCATATGGTGTTCGCACAAAGAGAAGAAATCAATATCTTTCACGATAACCATCTGACTATATTCTTCTTTGAATTTTGCTCCCAATAAAATGGCATGCGGATCTTGTTCATAACCGCGTGTCAATGTCAGCATAGCTTTGGCTACGCGCTCAGGAGTTTTCAGCAATCCTTCTCTTTCTACATCTTCACCCAATAGCGATAAAATACTCTGATAATGGCCTTTCAACTGTTCAATTTTCTCTGCTGACCATTCGGGATGCAATAGTTCTTCCATGTTATTAGTCCAGGGGAATATTAATTTGTTCACGAACAATAGATACTTCTTTAAAAACACCGGTAGCCTTCAGACGGCGCATAGCGGCATCCGCTTCCTCAATACTGCGGAAATCACCTACACGACACAGCCAACGAGGCGGCTGGAAATAGGCATAGACAGGCATATCGGGAAACTCTTCTTTCACCTTGGTAGCCACGTTATTAGCTTCATTACGAGCCACACGCGAATTATTTCCTGCATAGACCTGAACCCGATACCCTCTGGCTTTCAACATTTTCTGCTCACCTCCCGTAACATTCCCTGTATAGATACTACCAATCAAGCCTGTTATTTTAGGATCTTGATGGATGGTTACAGTACCTTCTCCGGCACGGTTACGTTGCAAGCTTTCTACTATGTTCTGCTGTGCCAAGGCGGAAAGTCCGAGACTTAAAAAGAGTAGGATAAAAATGTATCTCATGTCGTTTTATGAATTTAGGTAAATCATCACAGATTACTCAGATTCCCACAGACGATTTTATGATTCTTTATCTGTGTAAGCTTGAGTAATCTGTGATGAAATTAATTATTTGAATGCATCGATAATGCCTTTGAAATCAACAACTTTCAAAGCAGCACCACCAATCAAACCACCGTCTACATCAGGGTTAGCAAACAATTCTTTAGCATTAGAAGGCTTGCAGCTGCCACCATAAAGGATTGAAGTATTATCAGCAACTTCTTTACCATACTTGTCAGCAATCAAAGAACGGATAAACGCGTGGATTTCCTGAGCCTGTTCAGCAGTAGCAGTCTTACCTGTACCAATAGCCCAAACCGGTTCGTAAGCCAGGATAATCTTACTAAAATCTTCAGCAGACAAAGAGAATACCGATGCCAACTGAGCAGCAACCACTTCATTTTGTTTGTTAGCTTCACGCTCTTCCAATACCTCACCAATGCAGAAGATCGGCTTCAAATTATTAGCCAAAGCCAATTTAACTTTTTCTTCCAGAATTTCTACTGTTTCGTGATAGTAAGCACGACGTTCTGAGTGACCCAGGATTACATATTCAGCACCTGTAGAAGCAACCATTTCAGCAGAAACCTCACCGGTATATGCACCTGATACTTTATCTGCACAGTTTTCTGCACCTACACCAATTACAGCTTTGTCAACAATAGGAGTAACAGAAGCCAAGTGAATAAACGGAGTACAGATTACTACATCACAATTAGGTTTGTCAACAGCCAAAGCTTCATTCAATTCTTTTGCCAGAGCAATACCTTCCTGAAGGTTCTTGTTCATTTTCCAGTTTCCTGCAACAATGTTTTTTCTCATTTTGTTTATTTTACCTTAATTCCGCAACACTATTATAAATTAAACTTTTTAAGTACCTGAGCAACAAAAAGTTGCTCAGGATTTTGCC
>NZ_JBCOCI010000128.1:0-7047 GCF_040929485.1 Phocaeicola sp. RTP21198st1_B8_RTP21198_201120
GGATTACCGTCTTCCTCTTTATAAAGCAGCTCCTGTAAAGCATAAAATCATTATCTGTGAACCATTGTTGTCCGCTATAAACTTCAAGGGAGAACTTGGTACATGGG
Organism: Phocaeicola sp. RTP21198st1_B8_RTP21198_201120; assembly: GCF_040929485.1. Lineage (NCBI taxonomy): Bacteria > Pseudomonadati > Bacteroidota > Bacteroidia > Bacteroidales > Bacteroidaceae > Phocaeicola > Phocaeicola sp. RTP21198st1_B8_RTP21198_201120. Next base: position 108 of record NZ_JBCOCI010000128.1, read on the forward strand.
TAGAACAGATTGTGGTAGGTGGAGAATCAGGTAAAGAAGCGCGCATATGTAATTATGACTGGGTATTGGACATTCGTCGGCAATGTATAGAAAATAATATTAACTTTTGGTTTAAACAAACTGGATACAGATTACTAAAAGGAGAACGTGAATATAAAATAGCCCGCCAATTTCAACATACACAAGCTAGAAAAGCAGGAATAAACTATTCTAGGGGATCTAACAGCAATAATTATAGTGATTAAGAAAGTGTTTCATTTTGAAAGAGTTCCTTTTCATTTTGGTAAGCTTTAGTTTTTAATGACACGCTTATGGCATTGTAACTAAGCCGTTTGTTTTATTGGTATATTCTTTGTCTGTTATAAAAGGACTGATATTAAATATGCGGAAAATTGTTATATTTACACTAATATGATAAAGTAACAAATGGAAGACAGAGAAGAAAGTGTACAGCATTTTTTAGATTTGATTAAACGTTCACGGCGTGGAAAGTTTAAAATCTATATCGGAATGATAGCCGGTGTAGGGAAGAGTTATCGTATGCTGCAAGAAGCTCACGAAATGTTGGAGAACGGGGTAGATGTACAGATAGGTTATATTGAAACGCACGGACGTGCAGGAACCGTTGCTATGTTGGAAGGATTGCCTGTTATCTCTCGGAAAAAGATATTTTACAAAGGTAAGGAAGTGGAAGAAATGGATCTTGATGCCATTCTTCAGTTACATCCCGAACTAGTTATAGTAGATGAATTGGCACATACCAATATCGAGGGCAGCCGGAATGAGAAACGTTGGCAAGATGTAATGGAATTGTTGGATGCCGGTATAAACGTAATTTCTGCAGTTAACATCCAGCATATAGAAAGTTTGAATGAGGACGTAAAAGGTATAGCAGGTATAGAAGTTAAAGAACGGATTCCGGATAAGGTGCTGCAGGATGCGGATGAAGTGGTAAATATAGACCTTACCGCCGAAGAACTGATAAACCGGTTGAAAGCCGGGAAAATCTATCGTCCTGAAAAGATTCAGTTGGCACTGAATAATTTTTTTAAGACAGAGAATATTCTTCAGTTACGTGAACTGGCACTAAAAGAAGTGGCCTTTCGAGTCGAGAAGAAAGTTGAAAATGAAATTGTAACAGGTGAAAAGGGCATCCGGCACGAGAAGTTTTTGGCATGTATCAGTAGTAATGAACGGACTCCCCGACATATTATCCGTAAAGCGGCACGGCTTGCTTCCCGGTACAATACGGTCTTTTTTGCCCTCTATGTACAGACACCTGCCGAGAGTACGGAACGTATTCCATTGGCAACACAGCGGCATTTACTTAACCATTTTAAACTGGTTACCGAGTTAGGTGGTGAAGTTATCCAAGTTTCATCTTCCGATATTATGGGAGAAATAATTAAAACTTGTCGTCAACGTGGAATTACAACCGTCTGTATGGGGCATCCTACTTTCAAAATGCCAGGTGCATTATTCAGTCTTTCCAAATATCGAAAATTTCTAAACTCTTTAGCTGAAATAGACATAGATTTGATTATACTTGCATAAAAAATAAAAGTTATGAATATAAAGTCGAAACTAACCCTTGCCATAGGGGTATTGGTGGCAATGATTGTACTATTGGTTGTACTTTCTGTTGTGAATTTGCAAATATTGACCGCCACGGAACCTGACAGTCCGGCAGCAGGTCCCGGATTACAGCGGGCTTTATTGTGGATATATGTTGTTGGTGCCGCATGTATATGTATTGGTATTGGTATGTGGCTGCGTCTTCCTGCATCGATTGATAATCCTATTAAAGAATTGACCAACGCTATACAGGAAATTGCGAACCATAATTATAAAAAACGTTTGGAATTAAGCAATAGTGAAGAATTTTCTGAAGTATCTAAAAATTTCAACCGCATGGCCAAACGTCTGGAAGATTATCATGCAAGTGCTTTATCCGATATGATGGCATCTAAAAAATATATGGAGACTATCATCAACAGTATCAACGAGCCTATCATTGGTTTAAATAATGATATGGAAATCCTTTTCATCAATGATGAAGCATTGAATGTGATCAACCTGAAGCGTGAAGAAGTTATTAAACACTCTGCACAGGATATTTCCCTGCGCAATGATTTGTTGCGTCGCCTGATTCGTGAATTGGTGGAAATTCCTGGGGAACCAGTCAGAGACAAGGAAAAAGAAAAGAAAGAACCTCTGAAGATTTATGCGGACAATAAGGAGAGTTTTTTCCAAGTAAAATACATGAGTATTTCCCAACCGGGGAAAGATGGGGTTACTATGGAAAAAAAAGGATATGTCATTATGTTGAAGAATATAACCGAATTTAAGGAACTGGATTCGGCCAAGACTACGTTTATCTCTACAATCTCACATGAATTGAAGACTCCTATCTCGGCTATTATGATGAGTCTGCAATTATTAGAAGACCAGCGTATCGGAGCTTTAAATGAAGAACAGGAAGATTTGGCAAACAGTATCAAAGAAAATAGCGAACGGCTGCTTAATATCACCGGCGAGTTGCTGAATATGACCCAGGTAGAATCAGGAAAACTACAGTTGAAGCCTAAGATAACCAAACCTATAGAGTTGATAGAATATGCAATAAAGGCCAATCGTGTACAAGCTGAAAAATTTAATATTCAAATAGAAGTGGAATACCCTGAAGACAAAATAGGTAAACTGTTTGTCGACAGTGAGAAGATAGCTTGGGTTCTAACCAACCTTCTTTCCAATGCCATCCGGTATTCACCGGAAAACGGTCGTGTGGTAATAGGGGCACGTCAAACAGATGATGGATTCATTGAGATGTTTGTACGGGATTTCGGGAAAGGGATTGATCCACGTTATCATAAAAGCATCTTTGACCATTATTTCCGGGTTCCCGGAACTAAAGTACAAGGAAGCGGTTTAGGCCTGTCTATTTCCCGAGATTTTGTCGAGGCCCATAATGGTACTCTTACAGTAGACAGTAAGCTGGGAGAAGGAAGTATGTTTGTTATGCGATTAAAAGCATAATCACAGCACAGGGGAGAGAATCTTTCAATAAGAGCTCTCCCCCGCTGCTTTTGAACCAAGCCGGAAAAGCTTACTCCAACCTGTGAACGGTAATATCGCTAAAATCTTGTAATAATGTCAGTAACATACCTTCATCATTGTATTTCTTAGATTTTATAACCATTGTAACATAATAGGTTGTTACTTCTCCCAACCTCTTTTCGTCCAATTGATAGGAAACAATATTGTATTCCTTGGAATTGAATTTCTTGGCCATACGGTTCAGTGTTTCTTTATTGTCTGTAGAGAACTCTACCATGGAACTTTTCATACCTATACTTTTAAAAAGATAGCTAAGTGCCTCAAGACCAATCAGCGTAAGGATTGTTGCTGAGATTCCCAGCCAGTACATACCGGCTCCAATGGCCAGACCGATGCCCGAAGTAGCCCAAATTCCGGCAGCGGTAGTAAGTCCGCGCACGATTTGTTTTTGAAAAATAATAGTACCCGCTCCAATAAAACCGATACCACTGACAACCTGTGCGGCCACACGACTCGGGTCCAAGTCTATCCCCTCCATCTTCACTACTTCCATAAAACCATATTGTGATACAATCATAATGAGAGCACTTCCCAGTGATACTAGAAAATGGGTACGGTAACCGGCTTCTTTAGCACGATATTCCCTATCCAGACCAATAACAGTACCCAAAGCGCCTGCCACAAACAATCTCAAAATAAAATCCCACGTCATGCTCATATTGAAATCCTCCTTTTATTCATCGTCTTCATCATCAGTCAGTTCGGGCAAACTCAACATTCGTTGGCTGTCTTCTGCCGGAAGGGCTTCTACCTGGCGTAATTTACGTTCTATGGCACGAGTACGTTTCCCCATAACTTCCTCTAACTGGTCTCCTGCATTCTGTAGATTTTTCTGTACCTTTTCCAGCAATCCTCCAAACTTTCCGAATTCGGTCTTTACTGCCCCTAACACATTCCATATTTCGCTTGTTCGTTTTTGAATGGCCAGCGTACGGAATCCCATTTGCAAACTATTCAGGATAGCTCCCAGGGTGGTAGGACCTGTAACCACTATCTTCCAGTCTTTCTGCAACATTTCCACCAACGCGGTCCGGCGGATCACTTCTGCATAGATGTTTTCGAATGGCAGAAACATAATGGCAAAATCTGTTGTAAAAGGTGGGTCTACATATTTATCGTGAATATCCTTTGCCATTTTTTTAATTGTGATTTCCAGTTGACGGGATGAAGTTTCAATCAATGCGGCATCTCCGGCTTCGTATGCATCCTGATATTGTTCATATACATCTTTGGGAAATTTGGCATCCACAGGTAAATATACAGTATCATTATTATTTTCCTTTCCCGGAAGTTTAATGGCGAACTCCACAAATTCCGTTGCATTTTTCTTGGTTTTGACATTCGCCTCATATTGTTCCGGACTCAGCATCTGATCCAATAAGGCACCTAATTGTACTTCTCCGAATGTACCCCGTGTCTTCACATTACTTAAAACTTTTTTCAATCCTCCTACATCCTGTGCCAGACCCTTCATCTCTCCCAATCCTTTTTGTACATTCTCCAGCTGCGAACGTACTATCTCAAAGGATTGTCCTATACGTTCATTCAATGTTTTCTGTAATTTTTCTTCTACCATTTGCCGCATGTCATCCAATCGTTTTTCCGTACTTTTCACCAAAGCTTCCTGTTGCTTGCCCATTGCTTCAAATTTTTCCCGTTGCATTTCATTACCGGTCAGCAGGTTTTTATGCAAAGTATCCTGCATATTACGGATAGAATAATTCAAGGTTTGATTCAGTTCGTTACGAAGTTCGCGAATATTTTTTCCCAGTTCGTCCCGGTTTTCTTTCATTTCTTCGCGTAGCAATCCTTCCAGACGTTCGGTTTGCAGACGATTGTTTTTAGTAAGTGCGATTACAATATTAATTATCAGCAGGATAATAATTACGGTTAATAAAATTTCTGTCATGATTCTTGTTTATTTTGAGCAAATGTAGCAAAAAGCCATGAATTTAATCGTTATATTTGCAGCGAATTTGGCAAAAGCACTCCATTAAATAGTATATGAAGTATAAATTATTAGTTTTAGACCTAGACGGAACGTTGACCAATAAAAAGAAAGAGGTAACGGAACACACACGTCGTACACTTATCGAAGCGCAAAAGCGCGGAGTAAAAATTGTTTTGGCATCGGGACGTCCCACATACGGTGTGGCTCCACTGGCTGAGATCTTAGAGCTACAGAAATACGAAGGTTATATACTTTCGTATAACGGAGGTGAGATCATAGACTGGAAAACCGGTGAGATGATGTACGAGAATGTGCTCGATCCGGATATATTACCTTACCTGTATAAATGTGCCACCGACAACCATTTTGCTATCGTCACTTACGATGGAAAATATGTATTGACTGAATATCCGGAAGATGAATATGTATTGAAAGAAGCTATTCTGAATGTGATGACTCCCAAGAAAGTGGATCATTTTCTGGAGGCAATAAAATTTCCTATTGCCAAATGTCTGATTGTAGGTGAACCTACGCGGCTTGCAGTGCTTGAAAAAGAAATGTACGAACATTTGAAAGATCGTATGGGGGTATTCCGTTCCGAACCTTATTTTTTGGAATTGGTTCCTAAAGGTATTGATAAAGCACAATCACTGGCCGTATTGCTAAAAGAAATCGGTATGACAAAAGAAGAAATGATTGCCGTTGGTGATGGTTTTAACGATCTTTCTATGATACAATATGCCGGATTGGGGGTAGCAATGGCCAATGCTCAAGAAATAGTCCGTCAAAACGCCGACTACATCACCCTTTCTAATGAAGAAGATGGTGTAGCCGCGGTAGTAGAGAAATTTATTCTTTAGGTTTCCGGTCAAAGAAAGGATTTTTAGAGGATGCGCTGACAGGGATGGCATAAACCTGGGTGCATCCTTCCAGCCAGTTCAGACGCTGTGCTGCTAATCCGGCCGAGAACATGACCCGTGTGTCCACCCTGTTGTCTGCTGCTGTGGCACAAGCTGATCCGATAGCAATGCCCACATCAACACTATTGATAGCACATGGCACTCCTTCTTTGCGAGACACACAAGTAGCATATCCACAATGACCACAATTCAATCCTTGCGCCTGTTCGTGTGTACCTATTAACAGGACACATTCTGCATTCAGAATATTTTCCGCATCGCGCAGGAAGAATTTCATTCCATGCTCCGCAACCATTTTCACCATCATTTCCGATAAAATATTGATATTACCATCCGTCACCATGGCTATTTCAATAATATCAACACCTTTTCCTTTGGGAGCAGTACGCGCTGCTGTCATCATTTGTCGGGCCACATGCAGAACATGTTCATGGCGGCTTTCTCTTTCATTCAATATCATATAAATCTTAGTTATAAGTTAGCTATTAATACAAAATTAGTGAATATGAATGATATAAGGCTCTTGCTTTAAGCCTAAAAAGTATAAAAAGAGTCACCGGTTAAAAAAATATCAAAATAAAAAGAGAAATATAGTGGATAATCCAATTATTTATCGTTCCTTTGACAACGGAATATAAAAAGATAGTTTTTTCGATTGACTCAATTCATCTCACACTTGAACCGTTTCTATTCTTCTAACTAAATTTTTAAATTCAAAGTTTACTTAATTATTTATTTATCAATTTTTATTTTATGAATTTGTATATTGGAAACCTTAACTATAATGTTAGGGAAGGTGATTTGAGAGGTGTAATGGAAGAGTATGGAACAGTAGCTTCAGTAAAACTTATTACTGATCGTGAAACACGTCGTTCTAAAGGTTTTGCTTTTGTAGAAATGCCTAATGATGGCGAAGCTAAAGAAGCTATCAAGCAATTGAACGGTGCAGAAT
>NZ_JBCOCI010000129.1:0-6745 GCF_040929485.1 Phocaeicola sp. RTP21198st1_B8_RTP21198_201120
ATAGTTTTATGGTATCAATTTTTTGTGTCCGGCTTCCAGCAGCTTTTTGTATTTGGTATCAAAAAGGAGTTCTTCAGAACATATTGAGCATGATAATTCGGTATCATTTCATCATGCTATATACGCCCATCAGTGCCGGAACCGGAGGAAGAATATTGTAAGATATTTGTGATGCCTTATTGTTTGTAGTTCTATTTATTACATATCATCTATTGTGAAGCATTTTGTTTCAATTTCATAGTTATAGAAGAGTTTTGTACGAAGAAATTCTACTTTTTGTTGTAATAATTTTGGCTTAAAATTTTTTCGTAGGCGTTTAACTTCACCGATTAAAACTTTTTTGTTACTTGCGTATATTGCCACAATATCTACTTCGTTTTGAGCCATGTCCTTGCCTTTGGATGTTTCCCACCATGAGCCGATGTTTCTGTAAAACATTTGTTCTGATAATTGCTGCCGAAAGTATCTTTCAAGTACCATGCCAGAATAAGTTGAATAATCTGATTTGATTAGCTCTGCAAGTCCATTTAAATTGCCGGATTCTATAAAATCTTGATTTCGATTTATATATCGAAACCAAAAACGTAAAAAGTTATCTGCTATTTCATAACGTACATTTTGAGTTCCTTCTTTTGATAAAATCGGGCGTTTTCGCCTAATTACAGCATAATCATCTTCTAGGCGTTTCATCTGTCCTCCAATACTTCCGCTTGTAAATGTGGCGAGAATATCAGCCATTGTGTTACGCCCAGAAGCGATAGATGCAAGGATAGAATAATAGTTGCCATATTTCTTCCCGAACTCCTGAATTAATAGATAATCTCCTTCATCAAGAAAAAAAGACCCTGGACGAATCATAAACTCTACCATGTTTGGCATGGTATATGCTCCAGCTTCTAATAAAAGCTCCACGTATTTAGGTACTCCCCCTGTGAATGTATATAGAGCCAATAGGTCTTCATTGGTGTAGTTGGGGTTGAAATCAGCTATGATATTTTTTAGGACGGAAGTAGTGAATGGCATAATCTTTAAGTTACGGTCAGCTCGTCCGTATAATGGTTCACGTGCATCTTTAAAAATGCGGTGCATAAGTGTATATACAGAACCGCTTACTATTAAATTGACGTGTGTGCTATCCTTGTATCTATCCCAAACGTCTTGCATTTCGCTGAAAACAGATTCATTAATGTAGAAAAATTCTTGAAACTCATCTATGATAAGATTGAATTTGCGGTATTTCCCTAATTCCATTAATGAGGTAAAAATATTGATAAACTTTCCTGAACCGTCAGAAAAGTGCATATTAAGCGATTGGCTGATTACTTGTGTAAATTTACTGCAAAGTTCCCCTTCGTTTTTTCGTGCTACAAAAAGATAAACAGTTGGTTGTTCCTCACAACTTTTCAATATGAGTTTTGTTTTTCCAACTCTTCTTCTTCCTGTTACAACAGTAAAACGTGAATGGTCATTAAATGATTGTTCCTGTACTTCGCAAAGTACCTTTAATTCTTCTTCCCTATTATAAAATTTCATATGAATATGTTTTTAAATTCATCGGAGGGTAATTTATCGGTGGATGAATTTCAGTTTCTGTGCAAAGATAATATTTTAATCAATAACTTCTATTGGTCTTATCAAATTTTAGAGAACTTAATTTTTTTATGATAATGTCCTATAAATGTTTGGTATCAAATTCCTTCCCGGTTTTTCTCCAGTACTGGCAGAAAAGGTATCAATTAGATAATGTCTTTTTGCTGATGGACGATAGTTCCTGTTCCTGAATGGTGTCGGTATCGTTTCTTTTATGTTGCAGCCGTTTTTTTGTATTCAAGAGTGGAGAGAAACGCCACAAAGAACTTTAGGGAAAAGAAGATTCTTCGTGTTGCTCTTTCTGGAAGTGAAGCATATTTTATATATTATATGTTTATATGTTATACATTCATATATTATTTATATGTATAGTGTTTTGTCTGTGTTCTTTTTCCCTATAGTTTTATATCAAAAGAACATAGGGACAAAAACCCAACTTTTTAAAATACGCTTTTTTTAGATAGGGACAAAAACCCAACTTTCATTCGAGTAGTTATATCATATAGAGCCTTTTTTAGTTAATATTTGTTCTTTTCCCTAAAGTTTGTGTTAAGATAATAAGAAAAGTTCCTTTTTTAGAGGTTTAGGTGATAAGAAAAGTTCCTTTTTTGTGTTTGGTATGATTATCAGGTTTTTTTTATCAGCTAGTGATGGTAGTGCCCTTTAAAATGAAAAGGTAACTATTTAAAAATCAACGATTAATCACAAAAAGCTAGGGACAAAAACCCAACTTCTTAGGGACAAAAACCCAACTTCTTAGGGACAAAAACCCAACTTCTTAGGGACAAAAACCCAACTTTTACACCATCCATAGGGACAAAAACCCAACTTTTACACCATCCATAGGGACAAAAACCCAACTTTTATTCATCTTCTTTTTCTTCTCCAATCATTCCGGGGAGTATTTCTACCTCTTTTAATAATACGGATAAACAATATTCTGCTTTATTTAAAATTTTATTCCAGTTATCTCTAACATATTCGCCTAGATAAAGCATCTTAGTTACTACTGCTTTATAGTTGTTTAAGGTAATCTGTGGAATAAACTGCTGCAAATGTTCGTCCTTCATTGCAAAGTGCAAAGAACAAAAATTCGTTATCATCTTCTTTTGTCCTTTTAATAGTTCTTCTTCCTTCTTTGATAATGCAGACTTAATAACTTTGAAATTAAGTTTATAAGGCTGTGTATCGCCTGAATTACGATAAACTTCTGCCATTTCAAACCAGCAATCAGCCTGTTCAAACAAATCTTCGTAAACAGGGCGTATTACACGTCTATATAAATCTTTAAACTCGGGGTATTTATCCTCTAGTTTTAAGAATTTCCGAAATCTATCCACATAAATAGAGAAACCACCTTTTTCTTTCCACGAACTAATCAGCATATACATTCTTATTGTATATCTACTTTGCGCTCTTAAGGCTATCTCTTTTATATAGCGTGTAAAGCCTCTATCAACATTAATGAAAACTTTAGCGACCTCTCTATCCATTTCTAAAGAAAAACCTCTTGAATAAGGAGTTTTAGGTATATTTGCCTTTGTAAATAAACCAGTAATAGACCAACTTTCCTCACCTGTTATGGGGTCTTTGACATCAAACTCTACAGGAATACTGATTAATTTACGAACCATACTTTTTACTTCCTTGTATTGGTCTGGACTAACGCCCAAATCCCGATATGCAATATCTACTCTTATACGGTCTGAATATTCTTGAAATAAGGATAATTGCTCGCATGGAATAGATGTACCATATTTATCTAGATGCTGAATACTTAATTCTATGACATTCTGTAATTTCTCTATAACAGCTATTAAGATTCTAATCTGTACTGTCTTAAAATCACCAGCCATTAATGTAACCACATTAGGTTGTTTCAGCCATGTGGGATTTTCTGGGAGTTCCACAGGAAGATTTGTACGAGGATGCCCTTTTCTAATTCTAACAATCTCACCGTCTATTTCTTCTTTTTCTTCTTTCACCGCACGTTTTCGGGCTTTTATTTCTCTATTTACCATCGCTTATTATTTTGACTGATTAATACACCAAAAAAAAGTAGAATAAAGAACATAAACATAAACTTGGCTATATAAAATAGCCCTATGAGAATCATTCTAAATATAGCAATGATAACTTCTAATAGATTTCTTATTATGTTCCTCCAGTTCATTTTCTCTGTTTTATAATTCCTGTCGCCAAAGCTCCGGCTGCACTATTGTATAACCAGCACTTTGCAAATATATTCTTTTAAATTCATCAGGCAACGCTCCTTCAAGGAATAACTTTTTATGCCTTGATGCAGTTCGGCGGTCATATGGACTATTTTTAGACCAACCTCTTTTAAGGATTAGTTCCTTAAAGCATTCATCTAATGTTTTTGCTTTATCTATCATAATCTTTTCGTAAAGAAATTATAGGGTTTTTCATCCCTTTATACATTTCACAAGGATTTCCTAATAGTTCGCACATAACAAAATGTATTATCTTCCCTTCATCCAATGGTGGATTTGATTTATTTGCTAATTCTACAACTAATGTATATTGATAACTATAATTCTCAATAACAATTTCTTTTTCATTAGAAACTTCATTATAAATCTTCCTGTACTTATGCCATAAAGATGTATTAAAAAGCTCTACAGTAAGGTAACTGTTTACCTGCTCTGTTGTATAGTCTTCTGGTAAACGTTCCCCTGTAAGTCTATAAATAGCCTCTATTTTTGCTTTTTTCCCTACAAACTTTTTCTTTCCAATCATCTGACAAGAAGGGAGTTCATCCCTAGATATAAAAGGCTTCAAATCTGACATCTTACGATATACCTTATATTCAATAAACATTCTATCTATATTTTGATTATATGACATCCATTCCCTTTAACACAATTCGATAAAATTATAATCATTTATCCCAATCGTAATTATCGTAATCTATTTCTTTTCCCTTGGCATGGCATTCAGCAACATAATCAGCCCATTTTTTTCGCTTCGTCACATCGAAGGGCATCGAGCGGAACTGCTCTCTCCAGGGCAGTAAGAAAAACGAAAAGTCGTGCTTGTTTGTTACATACTGAACGGCATCTCTAATGGTGTCATACTCATATCCTTCTTCCAACAAAGGTTCGTCACCCAGTTTGGAGTATATGTTTGCCACTTCCCAAAGCATTTTTGCAAATTCCTTGTATGTGGCAAAATTCTTTTCTTTTTTATTCATGACAGGTATTTTCTTTCTGGTTTTAAATATTAATCTTGTTCGATGAAAGTGTTAGTAGTATTCAACACTCCGGCTGAATCCCGATTTTTACCATCACGCACAAAAAAACTATCGCTTAACAGCCTTTCATAATCGAATTTATTCATAAGAATAACACTCGCATTGCCATCTATATACAGTTTGCATTGCATGAATTGAGTTCCTTTTACTTCCTCAATTACGTCTATTTGCATTGTTCTTTTTTTACTCATATCTAATCTGTTTTACGCTAATTCTGTTTCAATAAACTTCATCATCTGATTGTGAAAAGAACCACTCCTTTTTTGCGCAGCCTTACAATCATCAATGGAAAGATTCGATTCCTTAATTATCCCTATTGCGATTGCTGGCATATCTCTGACTACTACAATATGCTGAACAGCAAACCAAATACCATCAATAAATTCATTATTCATATCTTCATTGTTTATTTATAATCTAGTTATACACAAATACTTTTAAACTCCGATTGAGAAATCTGTCCTTTCTCTTTGATTACTCCAAAGAAAGCAGTAGCCGGACAAACATATGCGTCTGTCGTTGTAAGACAAACTCCATCAGAAGGGAAGTATTCACAACCTATATCGTTGTCCCAATCTATATACTTTTGAGCTTCTATCGCTACTTTATCGCAATATTGCCTATATGAGGTGTACGAGCTTCCGACTTCGTTTATCAATCTCTTTATATTCATACTGTTCATAAATACTATCAAACTATTTATCCAATTCCTTTTCTAACTTTTCCCTGTCAATCTCTGGAAACAGTTTAAGAACAAGATTTAGCGAATCGCAATAATTATTTGAATATTTTTCTCTACTCCAATCATAAATTTAATCCTTTCACATTTCTATTAATTGACTATTAATCTGTAGCTTTCTTCAATGCTTCAAAAGAAGACACGTAATCATCAACAGCTTTATTTAACGCTGTATATTTATCTTTCCACGTTACTTTTTGCCGTTGTGTTTCAATATACCTATCATTCAATTGTGCATAATTCTGAATGGCAAATCTAATAGCTTTAGCATCTGTTTTTTCACCAGATAATTTTTTTAAATTTTCCAACTCTGCACAGGCTGCATCGTCTAAGCGTAATGTAAACTCTTTTTTCATAAAAGAATGATTAATGAATTAATACTGAAAAATAACCCTAACAGTTGGCTATGAAATGGATTTAAGAAGCAATGTTTCATAATTTTGTTTGCTGTTCTTTATACTGGCAGCCAAACCAGCTTTAAAGGTTTGTTTATCTCTTTATTTTCAATACTCAAAGATAGTGATTTTCTATAAATGTCGCAAATAATAGGACAATTATTTTTGTTAAAAATGGTTTTAGGCTTATAGCTTGCCGAAGTTTTATTTTTCCCTAAAGTATTGGTATCATAATAATGTTCTTTTTTCGTCCATGTCCGGGAGAACCGGGAAAAGTACGGTATCAAATTCCTTTCCGGCTTTTCTCCAATACTGGCAGAAAAGGTATCAATTAGATGCAATCCTTTTGCTGATGGGCGATAGTTCCTAAATGGTGTCAGTATCGTTTCTTTTATGATGCAGCCGTTTTCCTGTATTCAGATATAGAGAGAAACGACACAAGGAACTTTAGGGAAAAGAAGATTTTTCGTGTTGCTCTTTCTGGAAGTGGAGTATATTAATCATATATTATATGTTTATAGGTTTATATATTCATATATTATTTATATATATAGTGTTTTCTCTTTGTTCTTTTTCCCTATAGTTTTATGGTATCAATTTTTGTGTCCGGCTTCCAGCAGCTTTTTGTATTTGGTATCAAAAAGGAGTTCTTCAGGGTGTATCAGGAACGATAATTCGGTATCATTTCATCATGCTATATACGCCCATCAGTGCCGGAACCAGAAAAAGGATGGTATCAATTTCTTT
>NZ_JBCOCI010000130.1:0-6619 GCF_040929485.1 Phocaeicola sp. RTP21198st1_B8_RTP21198_201120
AAACTCCCGAACAACCGGGAGAAAAAGAGGATGGAGAACCAGAAACTCCCGATGTATCTTCTTTGAACGTAAATATTACTGTCGGCGACCGTACCGTTACCGCTACGATGGAAGACAATGCCGCCGCACGGGATTTCCTCTCTCGCCTGCCTCTTGAAATAACACTGAACGATTATAACAACATGACGGAGAAGATTTTCTATCCTGATCCGGCTCTGACAACCGAAGGCGTCACACGAGGCTGTGCCCCCACACCCGGAGATATAACAATCTATGCACCGTGGGGCAATGTAGCTATTTTCTGTAAGAGTTGGTCTCATAGTAACGCCCTGATTAAAATCGGTCGTATCGACGGGAACGGTATCGAAGTATTAAGTATAGCCGGAGATATACCCGTGAAGATTGAAAGGAGATAAGACGCATGACAACAGATGCATTCAAAGAATATGTCAAGACTTGTAGGGCACTCGATACAGAGGAGATACACCGCTTTATGGACGATATGAGCAACGAAGCCCGGCGCATTACTTTCCGGCTGAATACAGCATACCACACACAGGACGAAGTACGCGGATTACTTTCCGAGCTATTCGGTTACGAGGTACCGGAATCGCTCCGGGTATTTCCACCGTTCTATGCCGATTTCGGTAAAAATATCACCGTCGGCGAAGGGGTGTTCATCAATGCCTGCTGTCATTTTCAGGATCATGGCGGAGTGATAATTGGTGACGGATGCCAGATAGGACATAACGTGGTCTTTGCCACACTCAATCACGGTTTGGCTCCGGAAGAACGTCATACGACCTATCCTGCACCCATCGTGTTGGGTAAGAACGTATGGATAGGTTCCAATGCAACGATTCTGCAAGGCGTAACCATCGGCGACAATGTCGTCATCGGGGCCGGAGCGGTTGTAACAAGAGATTTGGAAGCAAATACGGTAGCAGCTGGTGTTCCCGCCCAATTCATTAAATCTATAGTACTATAACATGAACCATCCTCTGTTAGATAAACTTTATAACAAAGCAAATTGAGCCTTGAAGCAAAGTGGTCATAAAGGGCGCTTCGTACTTTTGCGCTGTTATAAGTCGAATATGAATAATAATTAAAAATAAGGAAAGTATGAAAGTAATATCAAATGCAGAATTCGGAGGTGAAAGACCTTTGTTCGAATCACATGACTTACGTTTGGAAAATGTAATCATCCGTGCCGGAGAGTCGGCCATCAAGGAGTGCAGCAACATCGAAGCCGTTGATTGCCGGTTCGAGGGGAATTATCCTTTCTGGCATGTGCATGGTTCCGTTATCGACCGTTGTTTCTTCGATGTCGGAGGACGTTCGGCGCTATGGTACTCCGACCATCTGAAAATGACGAATACACGCATTGATGCGCCCAAGATGTTCCGCGAGATGCACGATATCGAAATCGAGAACGTGGAGATAAACGATGCCGATGAAGTGTTTTGGCGTTGCCGGAATCTGAATATCAAAAATCTGAAACTGCATGGCGGCACTTATCCCTTCATGTTCAGCAGCAATATCCGCATCGACGGATTGGAAAGTGACAGTAAATACGTTTTCCAGTACGTGAAAGATGTGGAGATTCATAATGCCAAAATCACCACGAAAGATGCTTTCTGGGAGGTGGAGAACGTGACGATCTACGATTCGGAACTCAACGGCGAATACTTGGGCTGGCATTCGCACAATCTCCGGTTGGTGAACTGTCACATTACCGGCGAACAGCCGCTCTGCTATGCCCACGACCTCGTGTTGGAGACTTGCACGTTCGGCCCCGACTGTGACCGGGCTTTCGAGTACAGTTCGGTGCAGGCCACCATCAAAGGTGCGATAGGCGGAGTAAAGAATCCGCGAACAGGTTGTATCACCGCCGAGAGCTACGGAGAGATTATCCTTGACGAGAATATCAAGGCTCCCGCCGATTGCAAGCTGAGACTCTGGGATGAGAAAACTTGTTTTACCGATTGACGTACTTGCGAATAATTTAATGGGAATAGGAAAGGGAAAGACTGATTATCTGTTATCGCTTATCCGCGAAGGGAAACAAATGACGCTGGGGCAGCAGTTACGCCTGACTGCATACCTCAGCGTCCCGGCCATTATGGCTCAGATATCTTCTATCGCCATGCAGTACATCGATGCCTCGATGGTGGGCAGCCTCGGTGCGAATGCCGCTGCTTCCATCGGATTGGTCTCGACCACAACTTGGCTGTTCTGGGGGGTGTGTGCAGCCGCTGCGACGGGATTTTCCGTGCAGGTGGCACATCGTATCGGAGCCGGGGATTTCGTGGAAGCCAAAAAGATACTCCGTCAAGCAGTTACTGCCACGCTTGTTTTCAGTTCGCTGTTGGCTGTTGGCGGTATTTGTATCAGCGGTATGCTTCCTCTCTGGTTGGGTGGAGACGAGGCGATATGGAACGATTCGTCCCTCTACTTCAGAATATTCGCACTATTCCTGCCTGCCTTGCAGTTGAACTTTCTTGCAGGAGGTATGTTGCGTTGCAGTGGGAATATGCGCGTGCCCGCCATGCTGAATATAATGATGTGCTTGCTGGATGTCGTGTTCAACTTCTTCCTGATCTTTCCGACGAGGCATGTGGAGTGGTTCGGAGTAGTATTTACCGCTCCCGGTGCAGGTCTGGGTGTGAAAGGTGCTATATTGGGAACGGTATTGGCCGAACTCGTTACCGCCGGAGGAATGATGTGGTATCTATGCCGCCGCTCGCCCATGCTGAAGTTCGTCGGAGAACGGGGAAGTTTTCTACCCAAACGGGAGACATTGCGTAAGTCTTTCCGTATTTCGTTACCGATGGGATTCGAACACATGGCCATTTGTGGAGCGCAGATCGCAACGACGGTGGTTGTCGCACCGCTCGGCATCGTTGCCATTGCTGCCAACTCGTTCGCCATTATTGCCGAAAGCCTTTGCTATATGCCCGGCTACGGCATCTCGGAGGCTGCCACGACGTTGGTCGGTCAGAGCCTTGGAGCGAACCGTATCCGGTTGCTCCGTCGTTTTGCCAATATTACCGTCTGGTCGGGAATGCTGATTATGGGTGTTATGGGAGCGTTGATATATGTGGCGGCTCCGCAAATCATCGGAGTGATGACTCCCGTGGAGGAAATCCGCACGTTGGGAATCGAGATTCTGCGGATAGAAGCCTTTGCAGAGCCGATGTTTGCGGCATCTATCGTTGCCTACGGTGTATTCGTAGGTGTGGGTAATACATTCGTACCCAGTCTGATGAACTTCGGCAGCATTTGGGGCGTGCGACTGACACTGGCGGCATGGCTTGCTCCCACGATGGGACTACGCGGCGTGTGGCTTGCCATGTGCATCGAGCTTTGTTTCCGGGGAGTAATCTTCCTCGCGAGACTTTGGGGCAGTAACTGGATTTATAAATTACGAATAAATAGATAAGTTATGAAATACGATTTCGATACGATTATCCCGCGTCGCGGGACGAACTCTTACAAATGGGACACTCCTGAGGAGGAAAATGTGCTGCCCATGTGGGTGGCGGATATGGATTTCCGTACTGCACCGACCATTGTAGAAGCCTTGCAAAGGCGGGTTGCACACGGCATTTTCGGTTATACCAAAGTACCCGAAACCTATTACGATGCAGTCGTCCGGTGGTTCGAGAACCGTCATCGTTGGCGGATAGATCCCCGGTGGATTATCTATACAAGCGGTGTCGTACCGGCTCTGTCGGCCATTATCAAAGCCCTGACCGTACCGGGCGACAAGGTAATCGTCCAGACTCCGGCATACAACTGCTTCTATTCGTCGATTCGCAACGACGGATGCGAACTGTCGGCCAATAACCTCATTTACCGAGATGGTCGCTACTCAATCGACTTCGACGACCTCGAAGCAAAGGTGGCTGATCCGAAGGCGAAAATCCTATTACTATGTAATCCTCACAATCCGGTCGGACGGGTCTGGACGCCGGAAGAGCTGCGGCATATCGGAGACATCTGTTTGCGCAACGGAGTGTTTGTTGTGGCAGATGAAATTCATTGCGAACTGACCTATGAGGGGTATGACTATACTCCTTTTGCTTCCCTGTCTAAACGCTTCCAACAAAATTCCGTGACTTGCGTTTCACCGAGTAAGGCATTCAATCTTGCCGGACTGCAAATTGCCAATATCATTGCGGCCGATGATGATGTACGTCGTCGTATTGACCGCGCCATCAACATCAATGAAGTGTGCGATGTCAACCCGTTCGGCGTAATCGCTACAATCGCCTCTTATAACGAGGGTGGAGAGTGGCTCGATGCTTTGCGCAAATACTTGCGTAGGAATTACGAATATCTCTGCCACTTTTTTGAGCAGCGGTTACCGCAATATCCCGTGTTACCACTCGAAGGAACTTACTTAGTATGGATAGACTGCCGAGCACTCGGTATCGGTTCGGATGCTATGACCTTGCGCCTGCAAGAGGAACAAAAATTGATGATCAATTCAGGTACGATGTACGGGCCCGGCGGCGAGGGATTTATCCGTCTGAATATTGCTTGCCCCCGAACACTGCTTGTTGAAGGGTTGGAGCGGATGGCCCGTGTGCTGGAACAAAATGAAGAATAAACCGGCAATGAGATAAAAAATCACGTTATCAAAGAATAAAGAAAAAGTAAATATGAAGAAAGAAGTAATGATATTGACCGGTGCCGGTCAGATAGGAATGGCGATAGCCCGCCGTATGGGATATGGGAAAAAGATCGTTGTCGGAAACCTGAACCCGGAGAGTTCCGAGGCTGTTTGCCGTATATTGAATGAGGCGGGATTTGATGCAGTACCCGTCGAAATGAATCTCTCTTCAAGGGAGTCCATTTTGAACTTGATTGCGGTTGCACGGAAACATGGTGAAATTTCAATGCTCGTCAATACGGCGGGCGTATCACCGAGTCAGGCTTCCATCGAAACGATTCTGAAAGTCGATCTGTACGGAACGGCTGTCCTGCTCGAAGAAGTTGGGAAGGTTATTAAAGAAAACGGTGTCGGGGTAACGATTTCCAGCCAGTCGGGGCATCGGATGCCCGCTCTGACCATCGAGGAGGATATGCTACTGGCCACGACTCCTGCCGAAGAATTGCTCTCGCTCGACATGCTGCAACCGGATAGTATCAAGGATACGTTACACGCTTACCAGATGGCCAAGCGTTGTAACGTGAAACGTGTAATGGCCGAAGCTGTGAAATGGGGCGAGCGCGGGGCAAGAATCAACTCCATTTCACCTGGTATCATTGTAACTCCCTTGGCTATCGACGAGTTCAACGGGCCGCGAGGTGATTTTTACAAAAACATGTTCGCCAAATGTCCGGCAGGACGCCCCGGAACCGCGGACGAGGTTGCCAATGTTGCCGAACTACTTATGAGTGACAGAGGGGCATTTATCACGGGAGCGGACTTTCTGATCGACGGCGGTGCTACGGCATCGTACTTTTATGGCCCGTTGAAACCGTAATGTGTTGTACTGTAGTCTGTAAGGTAACAGCTGCCATACGAGGTCAAGCGTACAAAAATATTTTATCCGTTTTGCAAATTTGAGCCTTACAACAAAAACTTTATGGTTGGAATGCGTTATATTTGCGAAAATTAAAGACTGACAATATGGAACGATTAGATGTATTCGATTGCTCGAACGTGCTTATAGCGAGTTATTTCACCGATGACCGGGGATGCGCCCACGAAAACAGGGAGCATACGCTTATTTATTTGTGCTCCGGTGAGTTGGAGATAGAGGAACGTGGTAAGAAAACCGTGTTGCATCCGGGGGATTGTGCTTTCATGCGGCGCGATAACCGGATGTGGTTGCAGAAAAAGGTAGAGGACGGAAAGCCTTACCGTTCTGTCGTACTGAAGTTCTCAAGACCGTTTCTAAGAGAATTTTACCAGACGCTTAACCGGCAACAGATTCCGAACGACTCCGAACGTGAGAAGGTAAGCCTGCGCGTGTTGCCCAGTAACAGGCTTGATATCCGTTCGCTGTTCGAATCGGTCATACCCTATTTCGATGCAGGCGAAAAACCGTCCGAAGATGTACTGAAGCTGAAAATGGTAGAAGGGATATATGTACTGCTTAATACAGACCGGAATCTCTATGCCTCGCTGTTCGACTTCGTGGAGCCATGGAAAATCGACATTCTCGACTATCTGAACGAGAACTACATGTGTGATCTCTCTCTGGAGGAAATCGCCAGTTACACGGGACGCAGCCTGGCTACCTTCAAGCGGGACTTTGCCAAAGTCAGCAACCTGACACCGCAAAAGTGGATTATCAAACGTCGTCTGGAAGCCGCGCACGGCCTGATAAAATCAGGCAAGAAGAAAGTGACGGAAGTCTGCTTCGATGTGGGTTTCAAGAACCTGTCGCATTTCTCCAAGATATACAAGGAGGCTTATGGTGTCGCTCCTTCATGGTAAGATGAACTTCAGGACAAAACAGTTTGAGCCTTGCAGCAAAGCTGTTGTGGAATAATGCCCGTACTTTTGTATCGGAAACAGGAAAGACCTGTCGGTTGTCTTGGAAATGTCGAACTAAAAATCATATCGTATGAAAACAAAAGTAGCATCATTAGCTTTATTATT
>NZ_JBCOCI010000131.1:0-4557 GCF_040929485.1 Phocaeicola sp. RTP21198st1_B8_RTP21198_201120
TAAGAGACAGACCAGATTTACCATTGGGGAGTAATGTTTCCCTTTTATGGTTCTTCTTTTGTATCTATCTGCGAGAACCTTTTGCAATCCGTCCAATGTCATATTGGCAAGCGTGGGAGAGATTATACCACCTTGCGGTGTCCCTTCCTCGGTCGGGAACATCTGTTTGTTGAAGATATAGCCGC
The DNA here is from genome assembly GCF_040929485.1 of Phocaeicola sp. RTP21198st1_B8_RTP21198_201120. Classification (NCBI taxonomy): domain Bacteria; kingdom Pseudomonadati; phylum Bacteroidota; class Bacteroidia; order Bacteroidales; family Bacteroidaceae; genus Phocaeicola; species Phocaeicola sp. RTP21198st1_B8_RTP21198_201120. The sequence continues at coordinate 186 of NZ_JBCOCI010000131.1, forward strand.
ATTTCAGCCATTTATGAAGCATTGCCTTATCCATTGGGATGTTGGCAAGCAACCATTCATGGCTGATATGGTCGAAGCATCCCTTTATATCACCCTCCAAAATCCATTCAGGAGAATAGCCTTTTCGGAGAATGTTATGACATTGCATTACTGCGTCCATACAGCGGCGTTCCTTGCGGAAACCGTATGAACGTGTGTCGGCTGTAGTTTCCGACACGGGTTCCAGTGCCATAAGATAGAGTGCTTGCATGGCTCTGTCTTTCATTGTCGGTATTCCCAACGGTCGCAGTTTGCCATTACTCTTCTTGATGTGGACTCTTCTCAACGGCTTCGGCTGGTAGCCTCTGCGTTTGAGTTCACTTATCGCTTGTGTTTTGGCTTCGGGTTTATCCCATGTTTCCATGTCAACCCCTGGGGTGTTTCCACCTCCGTTAGAAGTAACTCTCTTTACGGCTAAGGCTTTTGCGTAAAAAGAGTGGGTCAGCGTCCACTGCAAGGCTTTCACCTTATTGTATCTGCCTCCCTTCTGAGCCTTTACAATACGCGCTTGTAGCTTTCTGACAGCCAACTCTGCTTTAGTCCAGTCTATGCTGTCCCAAAGTGTTTGTTGCTTGCCGGCAGGCGCACACGATGTTCTGTTTTCGTTCATTTGCTTTCCTCCTTTTGAAAGTTCTAAAAGTTAATTGTAAAGAATCACCATTTGATAACATTCGGCTTGTTTGCCTACCGAATGTCACCACAGAAGTCTGCCCACTTTCGTGTCGGATGATGTCACCAACATCAGCCCGTGATGTTAGTTCAATCCGTATCCGTTCCATTACAGAACGGCATTCGCTTTTTCTGTTATCTTATACCTGCACATCATTCGGCTTTCATTGCTGTCAGCTTACCTGCCATTTTTACATGACAGGAGATATACAGGCTTACCATGTTCCACATAGATAACTAACGGATAGGTTAGGTTCTGTCTCATCCTCCGGCGGTGCTTATATCCGTGTAATCCTACCATGGAGAGGATTAACCGACCGCTTCCCTTTTGGGCGGAGTGTACCAGTATCTTACACTCATTCGTGACATTACGAAGTTTACTAACAGTTCGCTTGCGCTAACCATACTATCCAGCCTCGCCACTCTACGGTATGATACTAACCATACTTGACTTCCCCTCACGGTTCTGTCTTGTCTTGCGAAAGTGTACTTTGTCCCAACCGCTTAATACAACTATTAAGGTGCATCGGTGGTAGGCTACCGCTGACGGAACAGCGGGTTAAAGCTGATACTCGTAAGTATCATTCCAACAATTATCTATGCGACTTCATGTCGCACCCAAGGCGTATCCAAATGATGGATGGCGACACACCTTTTTTGCGCATTCACGCCCGTTCCGAGCATGGAGGTGGAACCGAACAGCACGCGCACCGTTCCGGCGTTCATGGCGTCTATCACCGCCTTGCGCGCCTTGTCGGTCTTGCACTCCTGAATGAAGCGCACCTCGCTTGCCGGTATGCCGTAGTCCTCCGTCAGCTTCCGCTTTATCTCACTGTACACGTTCCACCCGTCGCCCGGCTGGTACGTCCCCAGATCCGAGAACACGAACTGCGTGCCTTTCTGCGCGTCGTATTTATGGTAATACTCCGCAATCGTCTTGGCACAGTGGGAAGCCTTGTTGTCGGGGTGGTCTTCGTAGTTCGGGTCTATCATGCGCATATCGAGAGCCATCTTCCGTGCGTAATCGGTGGCGATCAGCATCTTTGCCTTCTCTTCCGTTTCCGACAGGGGCGGTCTACCGAGCAGCGTGGCGTCGCCCGTCTTGGCGAACTGCATCAGTTTTTGAATGAAGTCCTCCTGCTCCGGCGTGGGCGGTATATGGTGCAGTATCTCGTTCTTGTGCGGACGATCCACACCCACATCCTCTGCCGTGCGGTAGTCGGTTATCTCGTTGTAGAAGGCGGCAAGCTCCGGCACTTTGATGAAGTAGCGGAAACGCTCCTTCTGCACCACGTTGTTCGTCACGTTGAACTCGAAATCGGTCGTCTTCTTGGCGAAGATAGCCGCCCATGCGTCAAAGCACCGGATATCCTGCCGTTCCAGTTCCTTCGGGCGCAGGTACTTGAAGAGCAGGTACAGTTCCGTCAGCGAGTTGCTGATGGTCGTGCCGGATAGGAACGTCGCCCCCAAGTCCTTACCCGTGCGCTCTTGTATGGTGCGGATGGCAAAAAGCATATTCAGGGCTTTCTGGCTTCCTTCCGAGTTGCCCAAACCAGCCACACGGTCATGCCGCGTGTTGAAAGTCAAGTTCTTAAATTGATGCGATTCGTCAATAAAAATATGGTCGATGCCCATCTGCTTGAAGTCCACCACGTCGTCCGTGCGCGACTTGATGGCGTGTTCCACCTTCTCCAGCTTCGCTTCAAGGTTGTGCTTGCGCTTTTCCAGACCTTTCAGCATCGCCCTCGATACGTTCTTGCCCTGCTGCCGCAAGACTTCGAGGTTTTCCTCCACCGTGTCAAGCTCCGCTTGCAGGATGCGCTGCTGCAACTCCGGCGACTGCGGAATCTTGCCGAACTGGTCGTGCGACATGATGACGCAATCATAGTCGTTGTTCTTGATGTTGTTGAAGAAACGCACGCGGTTGGCGGTCGAAAAGTCCTTCTCCGAGGCATAGAGAATCCGCGCGTTCGGGTATGCCGCCTGATAGGTGGCGGCAATCTCCGCGACATTGGCTTTCAGCCCGATAATCATCGGTTTGTGCGCCAAGTTCAGACGCTTCATCTCATGCGCTGCAATGCACATTATCAGCGTCTTGCCTGTACCGACTTCGTGGTCGCAGATGCCACCGCCGTTCTGTTTGAGCATCCAGACGCAATCCATCTGCGACGGATAGACGCTCTTGATACCCCTGCTTGCCAGCCCTTTGAGGTTGAGGTCCGGAAAGGTCTGGTGTGAGCCGTCATATTTCGGGCGCACGAAACAGTTGAACTTGCGGTTGTACATCGTCGTCAGCCGTTCCTTGAACTGCGGCGACTGCTCTTCCAGCCATTCCGAGAACCCGTTACGGATTTCGTCAATCTTGGCGTTGGCGAGCTGTATGCCCTCGCTGTCGCGTACCTTGATGTCGTTTCCGTGTTCATCCTTTCCTATGGACTTCATCATATCCGGGCAGGTGTTATGCAGGGCGTGTTTCAACAGGTGCATGCCGTCATAGTTCCGGTAATAGCCCTTCACTAAAAACTCGTCCGTGATTTTCATGGTGCGGTAGCCGCACGCCACCGAAAATTCGTCCATGCTTGCGGAGTAGGCGATTTTCACGTCCGTGTCAAAAAGACGGCTCATGTAGGCGGCATATACGCCCGTCGGAATCCAGCGTTCCCCGAAATTGAAGTCGAGGTCTTCAAAAGCGATGCGCGGCGGCTCGGCTTCTTTCAGAGCCTCCAACGCCTGCTTCACTTCCGGCATACGCCCGTTTTCGGGGTTGTCGCCCATCCATGCCTCGATGCGTTCCGCCTTCTCTATCACGTTCCCGGCGATGAACCTGTCCTTTATCTCGTAACCGGTTACGAGCGGGTTGTAGAAGATGCGTCCTTTGAGGGCGTCAAGCAATCCCTCCTCCGTACTGTCGGTTATCTCCCGCATATAGTCGAGATTGACCGTGCCGAACTTGTTGAGCGATGCGGAGAGTGCCTCTTCGGGAGAGCTTACGTTGGCATGGCTCTCTACCGAGAAGGAAACGGGACGCTCGAAAATGTCCGCCTTGACGAACCTGCCGTCCTCCGCACGTTCCAGCGAAAGGATGTCGCGTCCTCCTGCATCCATCACCACCAGTTTCACGTTCTGCTTGGCGTTGAGGTTGCCGTAGCGCATGACAAACTCGTCATAGCAGGTGTTCAGATGCTCACGCCACTGCGGGTTTTCCTCGCGCCTGTTCGATTCATAACGGTACAGACGCTCGTATGCGTCACGGAGCGACACATACAGCAACGCCTTCTCTTTCTGATAGCCTGTCAGTCCAAGCGGCTGGAATGTCGCGCCGTAAGGCGTGATGTCTTTCAGATAACCGATGTTACGACGCCCACTGTCAGCCACTAACGAGCCTTCACGCAAGTGCATTTCCGGCGTGCGGTGGTAGGGACGCGGCGACAGGTCGGGAGCTTCCTCTTTCGGTTTTTCCGCTTCCATTTCGGGAAAAAGGGAGGTTGCAGCCGCTTCCGTTGCGGGAGCGACAGGAATGGCGGCAACTTCCGGCTGTGTTTCGGGTTGCCGTGTTTCCTGCTCCGGCGCGGCTTTCACGTCCGGGACATGCTGCCGTTTCTCCTGATGCTGTGCCGCCAGCCTGCGAAGTTCCTTGCGTCGCTCCGGCGTGAGGTCCATCATC
>NZ_JBCOCI010000131.1:4567-6613 GCF_040929485.1 Phocaeicola sp. RTP21198st1_B8_RTP21198_201120
CCGTTGATGGGCGGATTGGTGTCCCAATCCAAAGTAGCGTAAATATCATCCGGATCGGCTTTGGCTGCGACACTCACCGGCTTTGTTTCATGGCTGTCCCTGCTTTCCGTCGGCGGTGCGGCAGACGGCTGTGGCGGTGCGGTCGTAACCTTCGGCGTAACCTGCGCCTGCGGTTTGGGAGGCATGCGCCTTGCCGGGCTTTCCTTTTTCGCCGTCTTTTTCTTCTTGGCGGGTGCTTCCTGCTTGCGTACTTCCTCCGTCATGCCCCAGAGGTCGAGCAGGGAGAGCTGCACGCCCTCCGAATAATCGGGGCGGCGCGGCTCTATCTCCGACTTTTCTTCCTCCGGCTGCGGTGTTGCCGCTTCGGGCTTCACTGCCATTTCATGACGTGGCTGTATCTCAGGAGTGACAACCGGTGTGGAAATGGTTTCTGTCACCGTGCTTTTCCCCTGTGCCGGATGCAGGCTGTGCATTTCATACAGCTTTTTGTCCAACTTATACAGCTCAATATCCATATGTTCCCGCAAATCCTCCGCCATTTGCTCGATGCCGTCCCGGTGCATGACTTTATAGGCTGGTTTCCCGTAAGGGTCTGTGCCGCTTATCAGATCCGAGTGGGGAATCATGCCGATGCTGCCGACATACCCGTTCTGGAAACTACCTATCGGTGTCTTTTCCGTCTGCACGAACAACTCTTCATAATCGTACAGCTCCCGTTTCTTGCCGCTGTTCTTTTGCAGGATAATCAGGTCGCTACCCACTTCCGTACCCGCGTTGTCCGTGAAGAGGTTGTTCGGCAGGCGTGCGACTCCCACCAGATTGGCATTACGCATCATATACTCGCGTATGGGCGCGTTGGACGGTGCGTCCAGTACCCCTTGAGAGGTGATGAACGCCACGATGCCGCCCTCACGCACCGCGTCAAGGCTTTTCAGGAAGAAGTAGTTGTGTATTGCCTTCGGTGCGGAACGCCTTGCCGGGTCTTGGCTGCCCGTGAACTCCGGGTCGAACACAGCCACGTCGCCGAACGGGATGTTCGAGATAGCAAGGTCGAAATAGTCCGTGAATGGCTTCTCTATCTTCTCGAATCCCTGCACCCTTACCTTTTGGTCTGGATGCAGGTATCCCAATATTTTGCCCGTCATCAGGTCTTTCTCGAAAGCCATGATATCCGCGTCCGGCTTGTTTTCCAGCACGGCATCCACGAATGCGCCCACGCCCGCCGACGGCTCCAATACGCGATCGGGACGTATGCCGTGTTCATGCAGTACATCCGCGATAGTGCCGGTTATCTCCGGCGGGGTGTAGAAAGCGGTCAGCACGGACTGCTTCATGGCATCCACGTACCGCTTGTACTCCGTATCGTCCTTGCTGTTTTCACGCACCAGCCTGTGCAGCTCCACCGTAGGGGCAAACAGTTCGAGGTCCGATTTCGCCCAATGCACGGCATCCGTCAGTTCCTTTGCCGGGTTCAGTATGCACTTCAATCCGCCGAAACCGCAATACTTCCGAAGTATGGCTTGTTCCTCGGCGGTTGCCGTCCTCCGTTCCCTGTCAAGGATGAATGCCGTCCGTATCGCCTCGATGTTGTCCCGCAGCCGTTGTTTGCGGTTAAACGCCATACTCGTCGATATAAAGGACGGCGGCTCCCGTCAGCTCCGTGTAGAGCAGGTCGTATTCGGGCGACAGGGCGAAGTTGTCGTCCGAAAGGTCATAGGCGGAGAATACATTACCGACAGGCGGCAGCAGCTTTCGGATGAAGGCTTCGCGTTTCTTTTCCGGCACTTCGTTGGCAAACTCGTTTTCCACGACTTCGCGGAGGATGGCGTACTTGGAATAGCGAAGCCCCCGCAGGAGCGTGTCCATCGCCAACTCCTGCGCCCCTTCGGGCGGATAGCCTTCGAGCCGCACACGCTCATACGTTTCGGCGGCACGGTCGGCACGCTCCCGGATGAAGGCATCATCGGAAGCCTGTTCAAACCTGTTCCTGCGGAGGTAGTCCAGCAGGTACAGACCGTAATAGGAAAAGTCGGTCTGACCCTCGTT
>NZ_JBCOCI010000132.1:0-5971 GCF_040929485.1 Phocaeicola sp. RTP21198st1_B8_RTP21198_201120
AGAACACAAAGAATTTGTATGCAACCATGACGACGATATATTAGAACTATATTTGGCGGATAAAGAAATCTTACCGGCAGATTATTGGAATGCGATAATCGCTCTTGTGGCAAAAGCCAAAGCCTATCCGGTCTTGCATGGATCAGCAATGTGCAATATTGGCATCAATGAGTTGTTAGACGCCATCATTTCTTTTATATTTCCTCCGGCATCAGTCCCCAATAGACTTTCAGCTTATCTTTATAAAATAGAACATGACCCCAAAGGGCATAAAAGAAGTTTTCTAAAAATTATTGACGGAAGGCTGAGACTTCGAACCGTTATAAAAGTCAATGATTCTGAAAAATTCATCAAGATTAAAAATCTAAAAACCATTTATCAGGGCAAAGAGATAAATGTTGATGAAGTGGTTGCTAATGATATCGCAATTATAGAAGATATAGAAGAATTAAGAATCGGAGATTATTTAGGTGTTAAACCTTGTCTGATTCAAGGATTATCTCATCAGCATCCCGCCCTCAAATCTTCTGTCCGACCAGACAAGCCCGAAGAGAGAAGCAAGTTGATATCCGCTCTAAATGTATTGTTTATTGAAGACCCGTCTCTGTCCTTTTCCATAAATTCATATAGTGATGAATTGGAAATCTCGTTATATGGTTTAACCCAAAAAGAAATCATACAAACATTGCTGGAAGAACGATTCTCCGTAAAGGCCCATTTTGATGAAATCAAGACTATCTACAAAGAACGACCTAAAAAGAAGGTGAATAAGATTATCCATATCGAAGTCCCTCCCAACCCTTACTGGGCCTCCATAGGACTGACTCTTGAACCTTTACCGATAGGGTCAGGGTTGCAAATCGAAAGTGAAATCTCCTTTGGTTATCTGAACCATTCTTTTCAAAATGCCGTTTTTGAAGGAATCCGTATGTCTTGCCAATCGGGATTGCATGGATGGGAAGTGACGGATTTGAAAGTAACCTTTACTTATGCCCTTTATTATAGTCCGATAAGTACCCCTGCCGATTTTAGACAATTGTCTCCTTATGTCTTCAGGTTGGCTTTGCAACAATCAGGAGTGGATATTCTCGAACCGATGCTCTATTTTGAGTTACAGATACCACAAGTAGCAAGTTCCAAAGCTATTACAGATCTGCAAAAAATGATGTCTGAGATTAAAGGTATCAGTTGTAATAATGAGTGGTGTCTTATTGAAGGGAAAGTTCCATTAAATACAAGTAAAGACTATGCCTCAGAAGTAAGTTCATACACTAAAGGCTTAGGCACTTTTATGGTTAAGCCGTGTGGGTATCAAATAACAAAAGGCGGTTATTCTGATAATACCCGTATGGAAGAAAAGGATAAACTTTTATTCATGTTTGAAAAATCAGTATCATCAAAATAATGGAACGATCCAGGAATTTCTATAAGACAATACGGTTGGGGTATATACTTATCTCCGTTCTTATCGGATGTATAGCATATAATAGCTTCTATGAATGGCAGGAGATAGAAGCATTAGAACTTGACAATAAAAAAATAGACGAGTTCCGAAAAGAGATAAACAATATCAATATTCAAATGATAAAATTCTCTCTATTTGGTGAAACAATACTGGAATGGAACGATAAAGATATCGAACATTACCATGCACAGCGTATGGCAATGGACAGTATGCTCTGCCGTTTCAAAGCTACCTATCCGGCAGAGCGTATAGACAGCGTACGCCATCTTCTCGAAGATAAGGAACGGCAGATGTGCCAAATCGTGCAGATACTTGAACAGCAACAAGCCATCAACGATAAGATACCCCGTCAAGTACCCGTAATCGCGCAGAAAAGTGTGCAAGAACAACCCAAGAAACCTAAACGAAAAGGATTCTTGGGCATCTTCGGCAAAAAGGAAGAAGCGAAACCAACTGTGACTACCACGATGCACCGTTCCTTTAACCGGAATATGAGAACCGAACAACAGGCGCAAAGCCGTCGCTTATCGGTTCATGCCGATAGCCTTGCCGCACGAAATGCGGAACTTAACAGGCAACTGCAAGGACTGGTTGTTCAAATAGACGGGAAAGTACAAACTGACCTACAAAAGCGGGAAGCCGAGATAACAGCCATGCGGGAACGGTCGTTCATTCAGATTGGGGGCTTGACAGGGTTCGTTATACTGCTACTGGTCATATCATATATCATCATACACCGAAATGCCAACCGCATCAAGCGATATAAACAGGAAACCGCAGATTTAATTGAGCGACTGCAACAAATGGCAAAGCGAAACGAGGCACTGATAGCCTCTCGCAAGAAAGCCGTTCATACCATTACCCATGAATTACGTACACCACTGACGGCAATAACGGGTTATGCCGGACTGATGCGGAAAGACTGCAATACGGATAAAACCGGGACGTATATCCGAAACATTCAGGAATCTTCTGACCGCATGCGTGAAATGCTGAACACCCTGCTGAATTTTTTCCGGCTGGACAACGGCAAGGAACAGCCTAATTTCTCCGCATGTAGGATTTCCGCAATCACACATACGCTCGAAACGGAGTTTATGCCAATCGCCATAAACAAAGGACTGACTCTGACAATACATTGCCACAAGGATGCCTTTGTATGTACAGATAAGGAACGCATCTTGCAAATCGGGAACAACCTGCTGTCCAACGCTATCAAGTTCACGGAGAACGGCAGTGTTTCTTTGCGGGCAGATTATGATAACGGTCTGCTGAAACTTATCGTCGAAGATACGGGTACAGGTATGACCGAAGAGGAACAGCAACGGGTATTCGGGGCGTTTGAACGTCTGTCAAACGCTGCCGCAAAGGATGGCTTCGGATTAGGTCTTTCCATTGTTCAGCGTATTGTGACAATGCTCGGCGGCACAATCCGTCTGGAGAGCGATAAAGGCAAAGGTAGCCGTTTCACGGTGGAAATCCCCATGCAGACAGCCGAGGAACTACCGGAACGGATAAATCAAACACAGGTTCATCATAACCATACATTCCACGATGTGGTTGCCATCGACAATGACGAAGTGCTGCTCCTGATGCTGAAAGAAATGTATGCACAGGAAGGGATACACTGCGATACCTGCACCAATGCTGCGGAGCTGATGGAACTGATACGAAAAAAGGAATACAGCCTTCTTCTGACGGATCTGAATATGCCGGATATAAACGGTTTCGAGTTGCTGGAACTGTTGCGCACTTCCAACGTTGGCAATTCAAGGGATATCCCGGTAATCGTGACAACCGCTTCGGGCAGTTGCGGCAAAGAGGAACTTATAGAACATGGATTCACAGAATGCCTGTTCAAGCCGTTCTCCATATCTGAACTGATGGAGATTTCAAATAAATGCGCCATGAATGCGGCACAAAATGAAAAGCCGGGTTTCACCTCCCTGCTATCCTACGGCAATGAAGCCGTCATGCTGGAGAAATTGATAACGGAAACAGAAAAGGAAATGCAGTCGCTCAGGTATGCGGAACAACGGAAAGACCTTCCGGAACTGGACGCCCTAACACACCACCTGCGCAGCTCTTGGGAGATACTCCGTGCCGACAGACCGTTGAGGGAACTTTATAAACTGATTCATCACAATGGCACACCTGACGACAAAGCAATAGGCAATGCCGTAAGAGCTGTGCTGGATAAGGGTTCGGAGATAATCCGGCTGGCAAAAGAAGAAAGGAAGAAATACAACAATGGATAAGATAAAAATCATCGTGGTGGAGGACAACATCGTGTATTGCGAGTTTGTCTGTAACCTGCTGGCACGTGAGGGATTCCGTACCGTGCAGGCTTTCCACCTCTCGACAGCGAGGAAACTTCTGCAACAAGCCGCTGACGGGGACATCGTGGTTTCAGACCTGCGCCTACCTGACGGCAATGGTATCGACCTGTTGCGTTGGATGCGCAAAGAGGGTATGACGCAGCCGTTCATCATCATGACCGACTATGCCGAAGTGCATACGGCGGTTGAAAGTATGAAACTCGGCTCGCTGGACTACATACCCAAACAACTCGTGGAGGACAAACTCGTGCCTCTTCTCCGTACCATACTGAAAGAGCGGAATATCGGGCGGAGCCGTATGCCCGTGTTTGCCCGTGACGGTTCCGCCTTCCGGAAAATCATGCACCGGATAAGGCTGGTAGCACCAACCGACATGAGCGTACTGATATTCGGAGAGAACGGCACGGGCAAGGAGCATATCGCCCACCATCTGCATGATAAAAGCAAACGTTCCGGCAAGCCGTTCGTGGCTGTGGACTGCGGATCGTTAAACAAAGAGCTTGCTCCATCGGCATTTTTCGGACACGTCAAAGGCGCATTCACCGGTGCGGACAGTGCCAAGAAAGGATATTTCCATGAAGCCGAAGGCGGCACGCTGTTTTTGGACGAAGTGGGCAACCTCGCACCGGAAACCCAACAGATGCTTCTGCGTGCCATACAGGAGCGGCGATACCGCCCCGTTGGTGACAGGACGGATAGAAGTTTCAATGTCCGTATTATCGCTGCCACCAACGAGAATCTGGAAAAGGCGGTCAATGAAAAGCGTTTCCGGCAGGACTTGCTGTACCGTCTGCACGACTTCGATATAACCGTTCCGCCGCTGCGTGATTGTCAGGAAGACATCATGCCGCTGGCAGAGTTTTTCCGCGAGATTGCCAATAATGAATTGGAGTGCAAGGTTAGCGGAGTCATCTCCGAAGCACGGAAAGCGTTGCTGACCCATTCATGGCCTGGCAACGTGCGCGAGCTTCGGCAGAAAATCATGGGCGCGGTGTTGCAGGCACAGACGGGACTTGTCACGAAAGAGCATCTGGAACTTGGGATAACCGAAACAACCTCTATTACCGGCTTCTCCCTACGCAACGATGAGGAAGATAAAGAGCGGATTCTGCGTGCTTTGAAGCAGGCTGACGGGAACCGGAAGGTCGCTGCCGAATTGCTTGGAATAGGCAGGACAACACTCTATAATAAACTGGAAGAATATGGATTGAAGTATAAATTTGAGCAACCATAGCCCGCAATTCGCTGAAAATGGCTATCTTTGCATGACATATTAGAAGGTAACGGCGACTGGCAGAGCCTTTTGCCGCCTATATATAACATAAGACCGCAAGGCGTTTCGAGCGAAAATCTGGTAAATTGACACTACGGAGACGATTGCGTGATGCTTATGCTATGCCTACGCATAGCGTGCATTCACGTACTCTCCGTAAAAGGCTTTACCAGAGCCGTCGCTCGAAAGTAGTGTGATTTGCACGCTACTTTTTTGTCCTTGCCCAACGAAAGGAAACGATAATGGGTAAAGTACAGATTCTTGCCGTCCTCACGATGGACGGTTGTCAAAGCTCCGAGTTATGTTGCAAAGCGTATAAGGAACTGCGCCTTGAAGATTGCGGCATCAATAAGATAAGGGAAAACGCCCTTTATCATATCACACCGGATTATTCCATATCTATGCTTGACGAATGGCGGAAATCCACAACAGACATCTGCTATCTGGCAGAAGTCACTCCTGAAAAGGCGGACTACATCAACGGGCTGCTGCGTATGCGTGTGGTGGATGAAATCATACTTTACACGATTCCTTTCATTGCCGGAACGGGAAAGCGTTTCTTCCAGTCCGCCTTGCCACAGGGACAATGGACGCTGACCTCACAGAAGGTGTACCGCAACGGAGTGGTCCGCCATATCTATAAAGCGTGCGTTTGATGTCCGGAAAGTGGACGAATGTTCAGTAAATGAACACTTTAAGCTGAATACAATTCCTGTCGGATAAATAAATTGAGAAATTATCACACTGAAATCCAGCACCTTGCAGAGAGCGTGCCGGATTTTTTCTTTTATGTACACGCTTTTTGCCAATCATATTCATGTGCGCATACCGAAAAACAGAGTGTAAAATTTCAAAATTGACAGGACATGAATTATTTCTTATTGGCGGAAACCG
>NZ_JBCOCI010000132.1:5981-6537 GCF_040929485.1 Phocaeicola sp. RTP21198st1_B8_RTP21198_201120
AATGTGGACACCAACCGCACCATCATTGCGCTGGCTTACATTGAAATCGAGTTGCAGCACCATCCCGTGCGCAATCTTCCCGAAGAAAAGAGGGAGGTTGCAGCCTACATCAGCAAGGCACTCTCTTTCGTGAGGAAGATGCAGAAGTTCCTTGCCGCTCCCCAAGTGCCACCACTAATCCCCATCCGTACATCCTCCGACAACACAACCGAAAATCCCGCCTCACCCCTGCAATGGACGGGCAACGCCATCGACCTCGTGGAACTTATCTACGGCATAGACGTTGAATCAAAGGACTGCTACCGCTTCTATATAGACATCAAACGCCGGAAGAACGAAAGCCGCACCTATTTCCTTAACAGAATGCAGGAGAAACTGAACGAGAGAATGCTCCGCGACGAAGAAATGGAGCGCATGAGAAGATAAAAAATATCCATTATAAATAAAAAGACAGGATGCATGTATTCCTGTCTTTTTAGTTTATATTTGATTACATACTAATTAGTTCTATATGAAACCTTTCAATCCGATAAAGATAAACTGCAAAACATTATGT
>NZ_JBCOCI010000133.1:0-6388 GCF_040929485.1 Phocaeicola sp. RTP21198st1_B8_RTP21198_201120
ACTTTCAATGCTTCAAGGAAATGTTTCCAAGTTTTTCCAAATCGATTTTCTGCTAAATCCATAATGCTTCATTTTTATACATCGCAAAAATATAAGAATGAAAAAAGGGCGACAAGATAGAATCGCGGAGACGCTTACTATACTGTGTTGCAGATACTTTGATTTGCAACCTATCTGCAACAGTATCTGCCACGCTCCAACTATTTGTCAATTAGCGCATTACACGCGTTTGGTTGCAGGTGGCAGATGTTTTTATATTTTTTCAGGTTCTTCGTCAAATTTGGTGGTAATCTCTTTTTTATTTCAACTGTCTTCTTCTTTCTTAATCCTATTAAAAGTTGTAGATATGTTTGCTTTTTAGTAACTTTAAAGACACCACATCATTAAGAGTTACAATGCAACAAGTCATATCTACAACGTACAAATATACATCAAAAAAAGAAAATGCTCCTACAAATAGGGGATTATTCCATGATTTCAGATTCAGTCTTGGCTACGATAATCTGCAACAAGATGGTATCTCTGAAGCTGTTGGCTCATTGACGGTCTTTCTACATACGGCTGGCAAAGGGGCTTCCTGTCCTTATTGCGGACATTTCAGTCACCGATTGCACAGTTACTACTCCCGTCATATTGAGGATCTTGAAGTTTACGGTCATACTTTGGAGTTAGTCATCAAGGTTGGCAAATATTATTGTGACAATGTTTCTTGTCCACAAAAAATATTCTGCGAACCGTTGTCTTTTCTGGCTCGTCGGTATGGTAGACGGAGCTATCTTGTTGAGGAACGCATCAGATCGATAAGTTTGGAACTTACTTCCCGAAAGGCCTCTTCTCTTTTGCAACTGTTCCATATAACAGCCAGTAGTTCTTCCTGCTTACGCATCCTACAACAGTGCGGACAACACAATCCTATGCATAATAAAAGTATTTATGTAGGTATTGATGATTTTGCCTATAAAAAAGGTAAGGATTATATGAGTGTGGTCGTAGACCAGATGACACACATACCTATTGCTTTGTTAGAGGATAGAAACGGAGAAGCACTTGATAACTGGCTCATCCGGAATCCTCAAATACAATATATAACGAGAGACCGTGGAAGATGTTTCACAGAGGCTATAAACAGAATAATTCCTGGTGTTACACAAATCTGCGACCGATTCCATCTAATCAAGAATATGACGGACACGATGATACCGGAAATAGAGAAAATAATCCGTCAGACCAAGAAAAAGCTCAAATACGAATATCCTGACAGAGACACGGCTTCTTCGTTAATTCTTCAGGACATATTTAACATGGGAGATGTCCGACACAGAGAAAAATTGAAGATATACAGGGAAAGCTTGAACTTAAAAATGCAGGGGATGACCATTGAGCAGACAGCCACACATTTGGGTAAGAAAAGTCGCTACATTTATAAGATTATTCACAACAGAAGAATAGGGGCATACTTGAATGAGCAACAGAAGACAGCTCTTAAATATGTATCCGAACTGGCTACAATCATTAGTGCGGGCTGTATTACTCGAAAAATATTGGCACAAAAAATGGGGAGTAAAATCAGTGGCGCACTTATTGGAAGGATAACATCCAGCTTGCGAAAAAGGTATCAACAAAAGAGGAAGGAAGTCAAGGAGCATAATGAGAGCATTGAAAACAGAAGTAAAATACAGAGAGTTTCACAGAATCAGATACGCAAATACATTCTAAAGGGAGAATCGGATAATCCTAAACTAGCGGAACTGTATAAGTCCTCACCGCAGATTAAAGAACTTTTAAGCGTGTGTCAGAATTTCAGAGATATGATTAATGGGAACACTTATGATAAGGATATTAGAAAGTGGATTGAAAAAGCGAAGGCAACACGGAATATGGCACTGACGAACTTTGCATATGGTATTGAAAAAGACTGGGAGGCAGTACAGGCAGCTATTGATATCCCCTTCAGTAACGGATTACTGGAGGGGACAGTGAATAAAATTAAAGCGGTAAAAAGACAGATGTACAATAGGGCAGGAATTAAACTACTGAGAGCGAAGATTATTTATTCACAATAGAAGAAGTACCACCAAATTTGACGAAGAACCTGAAAAACATAAAAACATCTGCCACCTGCAACGAAACGCGTGTAATGCGCTAATTGACAAATAGTTGGAGCGTTGCAGATACTGTGGCAGATAGGTTGCAGATAAAGTATCTGCCACACGTTATATAATCAAAGAAAAAGCCTTGATTCCTTTATGCAAAGCTATGGGATAATTGGGGCGACTGTAGTGTACTGAATAAGTTGACACTTCTCAAATTCGAAATTCACATGGAAGAATTAAAAAAGAAGTACACTCCTTACACAGAATCTGAACGAATGTCTTATATTCGTGAGTATTTATCGACTTCCGAAACGAAGTATCAGTTTGCTAAGCGTACCGGTATTTGCCGACGTCTGCTGATTCTTTGGCTCGAAAAGTATCATATAAATGATAAAGTTATGAATACAGAACAGCCCTCTTTAAGCAAAGCCTCTGATGAGTCTCTCAATGAACTGGAAAAAGAACTCGCTGCATTGCGTGCCGAAAACCGCAAACTTCAGCGTGCCCTTCAGGAGGAAAGTCTTCGTCATGAAGCTTGTGAGGAATTGATTAATCTTGCGGAGTCAACCTATCACATCAAGGTTCGAAAAAACTCCGATGCCAAGTAATCGACACCTTGTCACAGGGGAACTCTGCCCGTCATATGCGCGGCAGTCTGCAGTTCCTCTGTGATTACTTCGGCATAACCAGACAAGGTTATTATAAGCATGTCAACAGAAAAAAGGAAATAGACATCCTCACATCAAGCATTGTGCTGTATTGTAATGAGTTACGTAAACTTATGCCTAAGGCTGGTATGCGTGAACTCTATGCATGCTGCCTCCGCAAGTTTGGTGTCAGGATGGTCATTGGGCGTGATCAATGCTATAATATTTTTCGTGCTAATGGCCTGTGTCAACGTGTCAGGCATGTGAGACCAAAGACAACAAATTCCAATCATAATTATTACATTTATCCGGACTTGCTGAATGTCACTCCTAAATTTGTAGCTGACACATTCGGTTCAATGGTTGTAGCGGACATAACCTATGTTGCCACGTGCCAGGGATGGGCTTACCTGTCTCTTCTTACCGATGCGGGCAGTCGGGCCATAGTCGGATATGCACTGTGCAAAACACTTGAAGCGGAAGGTCCCTTAAAGGCACTTAGGATGGCTATGGACTTTTACAACAGATACAATGTTGATTTGAGTAGTCTCATACACCATTCTGACCGGGGAGTGCAATACTGCTCAAAACTGTATGTGGGCATGCTCAAGAAACATCATATCAATATTAGTATGACTCAGTGTGGAGATCCGCTACATAATGCCCTGGCTGAACGGATGAATAACACGATCAAGAATGGGTGGCTGTTTGACTGCGAAGATGATAGCTTTGAACAGTTGGATAAACGTATAGCCGATGCCATATATGCATACAATTATCTTCGACCCCATCAAGGCATACAAATGAAAACACCGATGGAATATATTCGTAACGGCAGGGGAAAAGTAGTTGAAGTCCCGCTCGTCGGGACGGGTGCTCCCGCCCCTATTCTTATGGATTACGCAAGCGAATTTTGATAATTTCTCGAAAAAAAAGCATCCGTCCTAATTACAGCGAACATAATCGTAACTAATTTCGCTCTAACTGCATTCAGAACCGACATCTTATTTTTTCCCTCTTCGACCTTTCTGTCATAATATTTCTTCAATGGACTATTTTTCACTTGTGAAACAGATAGTGCCGCCATATGTAGCAAATGCTTGATGCTCTTGTCAGCCCTATTAGATACTCTATTTTTAGAACGTTGGCTACTTCCTGACACATAGACGAACGGAACAACTCCTGCATGACAGCAAAACTTCCTGGGATCAGTAAAAGAAGTGAAAGCATCTGTTTCCATGATCATCTTCAGTGCAACACGTTCCCCAACTCCATCCACAGACATGAGTAAATCCATTTGATGAGCAATGACAGGTGCCTGATTTATAAGTTCTTTTATTTCAAGGTCTATTTGTGCTATGTAATCCGTAAATGTATTGATAATCCCTTCAACTCTATTGCATTTAGCAATATATATTGAGTGTTCCATATAGTCTACCTGATCTTTTAGCTGGGATTGATATTTAGCCCTATCTGCAACAAGCATACTGCGTTCTGTTGATAAGTTTTTGAGTTTTTGTATTATAAGCTCTGATGCGGTATACGGTTGTAGGCAATCATTATATCTTTCTGCATACATTGCTATTCGGCAGGCATCTATTTTATCATTTTTGCCACGAGGTATTCCATGACAATATTTTATTTTAGCTGCATCTTCCAAACATAAGTAGACTCCTATACTTTTTGTTGCACAGACCAAAGGATAGGTATATTGCCCTGTATGTTCCGCACAGACAACCAAACTGTCCTCAGAGAGGAAAAATTTCTCAAACGTTCTTGTTAACCAAGATTTAATAGAGGATAGATCATTAGGAATAACATCATAAAGGATGTCCTTACCGTTACTCCTTAAACATAAATCCAATTTTTTCTTACTCACATCAACTCCTAAATAAAAAACTTTCATACTTTTGTTTTTGAACATTAAACAAAAAAGAAAGGACCTGAACTTGACCTAATAACCTTAAACAGGTTTACTGAAATTCTTATATGGGTTTGAGTTCAAGGAAGGAGCAAAAGGACCGAATAGGGACTTAGACTTGACTTCTATTGCCGCTGATGGTTTTCCTTTTGCTTTCCTTTCAATATCAATTCAAAGATAAATATTTTGATGCTGCAAATCTAAGGTTGCCGCTAGGGCGATCCCCGAGCGAAGAGTTTTTGTTATTTAATGAAAGTTTACAGCCCGAAGTCTTGCACTTATAAGAGAAGATACATAATTTTGCAAAATATCTTAAATGACAACTTATACAGGAATTACAAAGGGACAAGTAAACTTATTTAGGTTTTAAAAAATATTGAGTAAACTAACTTAGGTATAACAAGCGAAGTTGTCAACTAAATCCAGTACAGTACAAAACAACTAGTAAGCACTCATTGTATGGCTCTTGTTTATCCTATCAGTCAGCTTTACCTTTGCACAGAACTTAAAATTTTATTCTTATGGACTCTACTGATTGTTTTTTAGAGATTCTTTCTGCTTATCAGTCATCCGACAGTGGTTGCCAAGTCTCTCTTTTGGAGTATTGCCATCGTTTTGGCGTTGATTATTATAAATTCCTTGGCTGGTATCGTCATTACAAGTGCCAACTGGGTAACTCAACTTCCCCTTCCGATGTGCAACTGGCCCCCATTCATGTGAACGGTTCCCCCTCCGGTCATTCACGTTGTACATCATCTCCCAAATCTGTCAAATCGGACAACTTTGAGATTGTTTCGTTTCGTCTAAAACTGGGCAATGGAGTTGAGATCCGAAAATGTAACACTAATCTTGAGAGCATAACAGCTCTGCTTCAAAACCTGGGAACATTATGTTAGGGCTGAATCCCAGCATGCGCTTCTACCTGTGCGAAGGTCCGGTAGATATGCGAAAAGGTATTTTCACCCTTGCCGAACTGGTACGCAAAATAATGGGTAAAGAGCCCTCCGCAGGGGATATTTTCATCTTTTTGAGCAAGGACCGGCGGAACATCAAAATCCTTCATCATGATACAGGGGGATACGTGCTTTATTGGAAGAAGCTGGACAAAGACCGTTTCCTCCTACCTGTTTTCTGCAAGGCCAGTCATCGTTATGAAATCGGTTGGGAGAAACTCGTGGTTCTGCTCCAGGGTACTGTCCGCAAAGAATTACTCGTAGGGTAGTACGAGGTTACAGAACAATCGATTGTACGAGGTTATATATTTGATTATCAATATATTAATATGTTTAAAATCTTGCATAAGTCAGCTTTATTTTGTATATTTGCGACATGGAAGACAAGGAAACGATCAACATATTAATCGCCCAGCTACTGTCAAAGGATGATGAGATCCTGCGGCTTCGAAACCTGCTTGACGACTTACAGCGTGAACAGCAGTCGGGTAATATGCAGATCCTGTCTAAACTTGACAGGGCACTTGAGGAACTGAAAAGCATGAGACATGACAACAAGACGCTTTCCAACCGTCTTTCCCGGGCCCTTGAGGCCAAGTCAGCCGCAGAAGAGAAAATACAGGAGCTTTCCAGTGCCCTTGAAGCACTCGAGAATACGCGCGCTGATGAACTTTATGAGATTGCCAGACAGAAACGGCAGTTATACGGGCGTAAATCCGAGAAGAAATCTTCCTTGTCCGCAATGAAGCAAAAAGACCTCAAAGAGGATAAGGA
>NZ_JBCOCI010000134.1:0-6351 GCF_040929485.1 Phocaeicola sp. RTP21198st1_B8_RTP21198_201120
TATCTGCAAATTCAGTAATGAGAGGACGTGTAAACGCAATAAGGACGTTCAAGGGCTTAGTTGCGGATTTGAGGTATTTTTAGGAATTGTCGCCCAAATATAGGAAATTTCTACATTGGGCGACATTAATTCCCTTATTTTTTCAAGGCTTCAATTACCTGAGGCATCATTGTCCAAACAAAGTTTTCACTTTGTGCTGTATAAAAATTACCATCAACAACCGATTTTTCATCAGTAGCCATCCCTTTACTTACAGCCGGTTTTGCCAAAGGATGCACAGCTAATCTCTTTCCCTCTGTAATTCCAGCAAAATCAAACAACAGGCCTGCAGCACAATGACCTATCAGGATCTTTCCTTTCCCAGCAAATGCTTTCAAGACCGACATCAAGTCCACATTATAAGGCTTATCCGCATTTTGAGCGAATACAGGAACCGCATCCCCACAGGCAAAAACCAAAGCATCAAAATCATCCTCATGCCCTATAAGATTTGCAATCACATCATCGGCCACCAATTCAATACCCGAGTTTGTTTTAATTTCCTTTGTTTCCGCCACTGCATACACCTTATAGGATATAGCATTTTCAAAAAACGCTTCCAAATATTGGAACAAACCGAATCCGTTCACCGGATTTACTGCTAAAACAGCTACTTTCTTTGCCATAATCTTAACTAATTATAAGTGAAACAATAAATTTATCTAGTAAAACAATAGTTATCTTTAGTAAGTTTATTACTTTTGTGATACAAATGTAAGTATCCTTCTTCCAAAAAACAAGAAGGCACCTGTAGATAAGGAACTTACATAGAGGTAACCATTGTTGAACGACAAGGAAATAGGAAATATTAAAAAATGAAAAATTTTCATCCGGATGATAATTGTCCTGTACGGAATGTATTGTGCAGGCTTGGTGATAAGTGGTCTATGCTAGTTCTTATCACATTAAATGCTAACGGAACCATGCGATTTTGCGATATTCATAAGACAATAGCCGATATCTCACAACGCATGCTGACTGTAACCCTGCGCACACTGGAAACTGACGGACTAGTGAGCCGGAGAGTATATGCCGAAGTTCCGCCACGAGTAGAATATGAACTGACAGAAAGAGGGAAAAGCTTAATACCACATATAGAAGGATTAGTAGATTGGGCTTTACAACAGATGCCGGGAATTATGGAAAGCAGGAGCCAAACAGGCACTGTCTAAAAAAAATTTGAAAAAAAACTTCTTATTTATTTGTTTTTGCTAGAAATATATTACTTTTGCAGCGTATTCAATAACAATAAGAACAAAATGAAAGCATTATACAATACATACTTTTTCTTCTTTTATTACTTTTACTTTAGCAACAAAGTGAAGCGGGAATTTGTATGTATACGTTAAACAACGAATAAATCAATGTGATAATAACAACGAAATCCCGCTTCCGGCAGAAGCGGGATTTTTTTATAATACAATAGCGAATGAAAAAGATAGCAATACAAGGTGTACCGGGCTCATATCATGACATTGCCGCCCACAAATTCTTCCCAGGTGAAGAAATCGAACTAATCTGCTGCTCCACATTCGAAGAAATCTTTTCGAATATGAAACAGGATAGCAATGTCATTGGTATGCTTGCTATCGAGAACACCATTGCAGGAAGCTTGTTGCATAACTATGAGTTGCTGCGCGAAAGTGGAATGACCATTATCGGAGAACACAAACTACGCATCAAGCACAGTTTCATGTGTCTGCCCGACGATGACTGGAATACATTGACCGAAGTAAACTCCCACCCCGTTGCCTTGGCACAATGCCGAGAGTTCCTGATGCAACATCCGAAACTGAAGATAGTAGAAACGGAAGATACAGCAGGAAGTGCAGAAGCCATCAAACGGGAAAACTTGAAAGGTCATGCCGCCATCTGTTCCAAATATGCCGCCGATCTATACGGAATGAAAGTATTGGAAGAAGGCATCGAAACAAACAAACACAACTTCACGCGTTTCCTTGTAGTGGCCGACCCATGGAAAGCCGATGACTTACGTGAACGTTCGAAAGTAAACAAAGCCAACATCGTTTTCTCCCTCCCTCACAACGAAGGAAGCTTGTCGCAAGTGCTCTCTATCTTTTCTTTCTATAAAATAAACCTGACCAAGATTCAATCATTACCGATTATAGGCCGAGAATGGGAATATCTGTTCTACGTAGACGTGATCTTCAATGATTATTTAAGATACAAGCAATCTATCGACGCCGTTTCACCATTGACAAAAGAACTTAAAATATTAGGAGAATATGCAGAAGGAACATCAACCATATAATATTCAGCCGGCAAACCGTCTGGCGAATGTTAGCGAATACTACTTCAGCCGTAAACTGAAAGAAGTGGCACAAATGAATGCCGAAGGTAAGAATGTAATCAGTTTGGGCATCGGAAGCCCTGACATGCCCCCTTCGGAAAAAACCGTGCAAGTACTGTGCGAGCAAGCAAAACGCCCCGATGTTCACGGATATCAACCTACTGTCGGCATCCCCGAACTACGCAAAGCTATGGCCGACTGGTATAAACGATGGTATCACGTCGATCTTGATCCGGCGACAGAAATCCAGCCTCTGATCGGTTCCAAGGAAGGTATCCTGCATGTGACGTTGGCATTGGTCAATCCTGGTGACCAAGTATTAGTTCCCAATCCGGGATATCCTACCTACACCTCTTTAAATAAAATATTGGGCAGTGAGATTGTGAACTACAACCTGTGCGAAGACAACCATTGGCAACCCGATTTTGATGAACTGGAGAAGATGGACTTGAGCCGCGTCAAGATTATGTGGACCAACTATCCCAATATGCCGACCGGAGCGAACGCCACGATGGAACTTTATGAAAAGCTGGTAAACTTTGCACGCCGCCATAATATTGTGATTGTAAACGACAACCCATACAGCTTTATTCTGAACAAAAAACCACTGAGTATTCTCAATGTGCCCGGAGCCAAAGAATGCTGTATCGAGTTCAACTCTATGAGCAAGAGCCACAATATGCCCGGCTGGCGTGTGGGAATGCTTGCCACCAATGCGCAGTTTGTACAATGGATATTGAAAATAAAGAGTAATATTGATTCAGGAACTTTCCGCCCCATGCAACTGGCCGCCGCACAAGCTTACAACAATAGTGTGGAATGGCACGAAGAAGCGAACGTCAATGTATATAGCCGCCGCCGCCAACTGGCAGAAGAGATTATGAAAGTACTCGGTTGTAGCTTTGATCCCAATCAGGTAGGTATGTTCCTTTGGGGACGTATTCCCGAATCTTACAATGACGTGGAAGAACTGACCGAAAAAGTTTTGCACGAAGCACGTGTGTTCATCACTCCGGGTTTCATCTTCGGCAGTAACGGCAAACGCTATATACGTATTTCCCTCTGTGCCAAAGAAGAAAAACTGGCTGAAGCACTGGAAAGAATTAAAAAGATAATGTAACAAAACAAAATATCAGATTATGGAATTAGATTTAAAACCCATCGAACTTCCGGGAATTGAAAAAAAACGCCCGATGATTATCGCCGGCCCATGTAGTGCCGAAACAGAACAGCAAGTTATGGATACAGCTCTCATGCTGGCCAATAAAGGCATCAAGATTTTCCGTGCCGGCATTTGGAAACCGCGTACCAAACCGGGAGGTTTCGAAGGCATCGGTGTAGATGGCCTGGCATGGCTGAAACGTGTGAAACAGGAAACCGGTATGTATGTTGCCACCGAAGTGGCTACAGCCAAACACGTTTACGAATGTTTAAAGGCAGGTATTGATGTGCTTTGGATTGGCGCACGCACCACTGCCAACCCGTTTGCCGTGCAGGAAATTGCTGATGCTCTGAAAGGTGTGGACATTCCTATATTGATTAAAAACCCTGTCAACCCTGACCTTGAATTGTGGATTGGAGCTTTCGAGCGCATCAATAATGCAGGTTTGAAGCAACTGGGTGCTATCCATCGCGGATTCTCTTCTTATGATAAAAAGATTTACCGTAACCTGCCTCAATGGCATATCCCTATCGAATTGCGTCGCCGCATTCCCGAACTACCGATTTTCTGTGATCCCAGCCATATCGGTGGCAAGCGCGAGTTGGTAGCTCCCCTCTGCCAGCAGGCGATGGACTTAGGTTTTGACGGTTTAATCGTAGAATCACACTGCAATCCCGACTGTGCATGGAGCGATGCCGCCCAACAAGTCACTCCCGATGTGCTGGACTATATCCTAAATCTGCTAGTCATCCGCAAAGAAACCCAAACCACCGAAAACCTGGGCGAACTGCGTAACCAAATCGATGATTGCGACAATGAGATTATCGAGGTATTGGCAAAACGTATGCGTGTCTGCCGTGAAATCGGTACATTCAAGAAAGAACATGATATGACCATTCTGCAGACAGGCCGTTACAATGAAATTCTAGACAAGCGCGGTGCACAAGGCTCACTGTGCGGCATGGACTCAGATTTCATTAAAAAAGTATTCGAAGCCATCCACGAAGAAAGCGTAAGGCAACAAATGGAAATCATAAATAAGTAAACCGATGAGAATATTAATTTTAGGAGCCGGTAAAATGGGCTCCTTCTTTACCGATGTATTGAGCTTCCAGCACGAAACCGCCGTATTTGATGTAGACCCGAAACGCCTTCGTTTTGTTTACAATACCTACCGATATACCACACTCGAAGAGATTGAAGAATTCAAGCCCGAACTGGTTATCAATGCGGCAACCGTGAAATATACACTGGATGCTTTTCACCAAGTATTGCCTGCTCTCCCTAAGGATTGCATCATCAGCGATATTGCCTCGGTAAAGACCGGACTGAAAGAATTTTATGACCAATGCGGATTCCGTTATGTGTCTACTCACCCCATGTTCGGTCCCACATTTGCCAACCTAGACAAACTGAGCACCGAAAATGCCATCATCATCAGCGAAGGCGACCATTTGGGTAAAATCTTCTTCAAAGACTTATACCAAAACCTTGGTCTGAATATCTTTGAATATACCTTCGACGAGCACGATGAGACAGTGGCCTATTCACTGTCTATCCCTTTTGTTTCCACTTTTGTTTTTGCGGCAGTGATGAAGCATCAGGACGCTCCCGGTACTACTTTCAAACGCCACATGAAGATAGCCAAAGGAGTACTAAGCGAAGACGACTACCTGTTGCAGGAAATTTTATTCAATCCCCGCACCCCGGCACAGGTAGAAGGTATCCGTACAGAATTAAATGAGCTATTGGATATCATCAACAAGAAAGATGCTGCGGGGATGCGTGCCTATCTTAGCAAGATTCGAGAAAAGATTAAATAACGCATCAGTATAACATAGAAGAGGATGTCAAAGCTCCAACAAGACTTTTTGCATCCTCTTTTTTATTTTATCCATAAAAATGATTTATCAACATATGGCACAACAGCCACACAATCAGATGCTCTGCCGCATAACACCACCAGGCAGGATTGGGACCGGACCGAAATGAGGCCCCCCAACGCTCCCCATACCAATGCCCACATACCGGCAATCTGTATAAACTGATTCACCGCTTTGCCTATTTTTATTTCCCATTACTCATCCATTTTAGAAAGTCTATCAATTAAATCGTCCAAGATATTTCTCACCGTAGGGTAACTGACCCCCATACTTTTCGCCATGCCCTTCAAACTTCCGCTCGATTTGACAAACGCAAGAATAAACTGCTGCTCTTTATCTGAAAGCCGTGCCAGCACAGGCAGTTCAAAATCTCCGCACACTTCCGTGCGGCATTCTCCACAGAAAAGCCTACCCACCCTCAACGGTGCATTACACGCAGGGCATTGCAACGGCAAACGTTTCTTTATTTCTCCCATATCATTTCAGTTTTTTCACAAATGTACTGACAGAAGCTATCAAAGCACTGTTCACCGGTAGAGAAGGATTCCCATAAGTAAGCATCTGCTGCTGTACGGCCTTTGACTCACAATCTTTCAGCACATGGTTCATCTTATCAATCAAAAGCAGCTCGGCAGCCGGGCAACCCTTTTTCAGAAATTCGGCATCCTCCACCGATACCTGAATATCATTTTTACCCTGAACAATGAGGACCGGCACTTTGACGGAAGCAATCACCGTCCGGGGATTATACTTGAACCAGGAAATCAAATAAGGCTGGACAGAAGCCCGATACAATGATTGCAGATAAGCCGGCACGTCACTCACTTCCTTGCCGTTTTTCAAAGACCCGTTAATGGATGCCACCTCTTTCCGCACCGCTTCCGGATTCTGTTGAGCGGTCACTTGCGCCTCTATAATCTCGTAGGCAGGACGACCCGCACCGGCAATCGAGATAT
>NZ_JBCOCI010000135.1:0-6274 GCF_040929485.1 Phocaeicola sp. RTP21198st1_B8_RTP21198_201120
GCAGAAACAGCTGTTGCACATGCCACCATTCCGGACGGGTGGTGGTTCCTGCTTCCGGGTGTCGTTTCCGTACTTCTTCGTCTTTCTTTCAAAGGAGGGACAGAAAGCGGAAGGTCGGAAAAGCCCTGCTCTCCCTTCACGCCACGGGCGGGACAATTATCAGATATTATTACTGGTTCTCCAATTTCCTTGTTTATGGAGGAGCCGGTTCCGGCAAGACCAAATCCATAGGCAAACCGCTGATGGAACAATACATCAGGTCCGGATTCGCCGGTTTTATCTATGACTTCAAGGATTTTGCCATCCCCGGACTGCATACAACCTAATCAGGAAACACGGATACCCCCATGAGTTCTATTATGTAAATTTCACGAATATGAACCGGATTTACCGCTTCAATCCGCTGGACAGGAAGAATATAAAGGACAGGACGATGCTCATGCAGCTGATGGAGGACGTACTGGGCGCGTTGATGCCGCCCACATCATCAATGGTATACGGGTACGCTTGGCATCCTGAACGGCGTGGCATACAGGCTTTGGGACGAGTTCCCGGAATGTTGCACGCTGCCGCATATCGTTAACTTCGTGATGAAGGCCGATACGGGATAGCTTCAGGAATTTCTGAAGCTGAACGATATCAGTGCCATGATAGCGGGGCGTACCTCAAGGTGGAGGACAGCGAGAAGATGTAGGCCTCCTATGTGTCCACCCTCAGCAACTATGTGGCGAAGCTGACCACCAATGAGAACATATACTATGTGCTGACAGGGAATGACTTCGATTTCAATCTGATTGATCTGGAGCATCCGAAACTTTTTGCAATCAGCAACAACTATGCGACGGAATCGGTGATATCCCCCGTTATTGCCATGATGGTGAGCATCACCTCGCGCTCGTTCTCCATGGAGAACAAGGTCCCCTTTGTATTTATCTTGGACGAGATGACTACCTTCAAGGTGCGTGACTTCGAGAAGCTGCCTTCCGTCCTGCGCGAGTACGGGGCGGCGTTCCTGCTGCTCACCCAGTTCGGAGCCAAGTTGGAAAAACTGTACAGCAAACTGGACAGGTCGTCCATCGAGGCGAATTTCGGAAATATCTTCCTGGGCCGCACACTGGATGTGGAGGCATTGAAATATTACCCTTTTTTTTCGGGAAATACGAGAAGGAGAAGAAGTCTACCAGCTCCGGCAGCAGCGGTGGCGGCCACAATTCCAGCGTGACCATCAGTACACAGAAGGAAGAGATATATGAATCAAAGGACTTCGCTTCACTGGATCCGGGGGAATTTATCGGAATGGGAAACCGTTTCAATATCAAAGGGCATTTCAGGAAGAAGTTCAGGCTGCTCAAACTGGAGGAGGAACCGCTTCTGGTAGTTGCGTTTAGGGCGGAGAAGAAAATATCTGACAATTATACCAGAATACTGAAAGATATCGAGAGGGTGTTTGAAATGGAAGATACAGAAGAGGATGTAAACTCTTTGTTTTCCGACAGATAGAAAGCTGTATATATATTCACAATTTCAATAAGTGCAATAAAAGAGGACGTAAATTAAACTGTATCTGTGTCAGCAAAGAATAAAATATTAACTTTGAAACACAGTTTAATTTACATCTTATCCTTGCACTATTATAATTGAATTTTCTAAAAAATATAGAGCCTCTTACGAAGCCCTATATTTCTATTTTTGACTTATGCCAAAAGGAGAAACATCCCGATTAATTTCATAGACAGATTTATAAATCTCTATAATGGAAAAATATTGAAATTTTATTTTTATCCATATTTACCAGCCGTCTGTTTGTACCAAATTTCTATTCTTTTGGATCTCTGTAATGGATATTGGCCATAATGCATACTTTTCATTGGGGAAATTTCTATCTGCAACAATCTGAGGTTGGGCCATATCTCCGGAAACATTATAAAATTCTTCTACGCTTTGACCACTAACATCCCAACCCTTTACATCCTGATCAAATTCTTGGCGAGCTATCTTCCACCGTCTGACATCCCACATACGATGCCCTTCAAAGGACAATTCGATCATTCGTTCTCTATGTATGATTTCTCGCATTTCGTCCTTTGTAAAACTTGTTTTGGGATATCTGGCTTTTGACCATGACTTTAACAGAGCAGGGATTCCAGCACGTTCTCTAATCTTATCTAAATAAGGAATTATTTTGCTATGGCTAGCTTCTCCTTCATATTCATTTAAAGCTTCCGCATAATTCAGATACAATTCGGCCAACCTAATAAGAGGGAAGGGATATTTTACAAGCAAACCTGTTTGACCGCTTTGCTGGCAATCAGAAGATGGGTGTACTCCTTTCTTGACTAAATATCCTGTCGAGGAAGCGTCTTGCGATTGCTTGCCATAAGGCTTATTAAAACGCATCTCACATAAGATATTCGCCCCACGCAATTCATATATACTATTATCGAATGCGATACTTGCATAAAAACGTGGCTCACGGTTATAGTGCAGTCGTAGGGTTCTATCATAACAATGGACATTGTCCGCAGCTACAAGCTGATATCGTTTCTCATAATCGAATTCGGGATCTTGTTCGATTGGTAACCCATTTCTGGTATAATAGGCTTCTACCATTTTCAGCGTAGGAGAAATCCCATTAAAAGTATAGGGCCTTAGCATTGAGTGTCTTTGCCATGTTTGATTATTCTCTATATTGGTAAATCCCCAAATCAGTTCACAGTTCCAAGGATCGACCATTGTATAACGATAATCATATTCTTTACGCTTCTCTTCCGAAAGAGAGTTATAAGAAATCTTAGGTCTTTGACCAGGTATAATTCCTGTGAGATCTTTAGCCTTAAGAAGGCTATCTGCAAATGTCAATGAACTGTTTGTTGAACATTTGTAAAGCTTAACGCCTTTCGTTTCAGCCATTTGGATAGCTTCGAAAGAAATATCTGCCGCTGCTTTCCATTTTTCCGCATCATAAACTGTGTTGACAAGTATTGTACCATCAGAATCCTTGAAGTTGCTATAGTCCTCATTCCCGTTAAATATCGGACTGGCTCTATATAGTAAGATACGGCTTTTTAAACTTTTGGCTATAAGGGTTGTGATACGACCCCATTCATTACTTGTAACACTTTGTGGCAGACCGTTGTTTATTGCATAATCTATATTCTCTAAAATGAAGTTAAAACAGTTATCTACAGGTTCTCTTCGGGGATAGCGTTGTTCTTCCGGAGCATTCATATCTACACTGTTTCTGGCTACTATAATCGGTCCATATTGCCGTAATAGGCAGAAATGGTAATAACCTATCAGAAAATGCGCTTCTGCAATCCAACGTGCTTTTTTAGCAACATCCAAATCCGGAACCTGATCAATATTTTCTAGAAATACGTATGCTTCACGGATACCCTTATATAATGCTTTAGAACCGTTAGCCCCTTCCCATAAATTAAAATATGGGGACGAAGTATCCAAAGTGCCTAGGTTGATATGGTACGCTTTAAAATTGGTTTTGTCATTTCTCCATGGTATATCAAGTTCATCTGTGGAAAGAAGAGCAGGATTTTCTGCGATCGAGCTCTCTGTTGGAATATACCCGTAAACATTCCCCATTATATAGTTTTGTGCCGTTGCCTCGTTTTTAAATGCATCGCTTAATTGTGGAATCTCAGAAGGAACCACATCCAAGTAGTTGCATGAAGTTAAAATTACACTGCTACTAATTATTAATAATATATCTTTTAGTTTCATGATTAATTAAAATTAAATTGTATTCCTATGTTAAAAACTCTTTGTGTTGGATATTGATAATATCCATTTCCCCCCATTTCCGGATCCCAAAGTTTAAAATTAGAGAATGTTAAAAGATTCGTTCCATTAACATAGAAACGAAGATACTTCATTGAATAACCGAACTCGAGACTTTTCAGTTTTAGGAAGGAACCATCTCTCAACCAATAAGTGGAGTTTTGGTGGTTGTTCTCGTTGCCTATGGCTGATAGGCGTGGGTATTGAGCTTTAGGATTAGGATTGGATTCACTCCAATAATCATCAGCAATCCACTGGGCAACATTCGCATTCCATCGCCCAAATGGGGCCATATTACCAGCGGATAGGATGAAAGAAGTACGAGCCACCCCTTGAAAGAATATTCCGAAGTCAAATTTTTTATAACGTATGGTTCCACCGAATCCATAGGTGATTTCCGGAACTGTTGGACTGCCAATAACATGTTTGTCATTATCATTCACAATATTCTTTCCGTCAACTTGACTGGTTATATCTACATATTTAATATCACCTATCTTAGGACCGCTACCGTATTGCTGCACAGGTCCGTGATCTATTTCTTCCTGCGTACCGTATAACCCTGATGCGGTTAAACCATATATTGAATTGATAGGATGACCAATGTGGCTAAGATTGGAGTATATCTGTTCCGGATACTGATCCTTTATTATCTTGTTATGTGCGTATACAATATTTCCAAGCAAGCTTATTGTAAAATCTTTATTTACAGCCTTATTGTATGTGAATGAAGCATCAATTCCACTATTCTTAACTTCTCCCAAATTGTAATATGGAATAGTGCTTCCAAACCCCATACTACTTGGCAAGGTCGCGGGCTGTTGAAAGATTCCGGTTCGACGTTCTGTAAAATAATCTATTGTCAAATTTAGGCTGCCTAATATCTCCATATCAATACCAACATTTGCCTTATATCCAACCTCCCATTTTGCTTGTTCATTGCCAATACGTGTGAAAGTGATTCCACTATACCATGTATTCATGTTTTCACCGTAGTGATAATTAGGGCCAGTACCTAAAGAAATCTCCGTTAAATAAGGAAAGCGGGCTCCAGCTATTTTATCGTTCCCGACCAAGCCATAACTTCCTCTTATTTTCAATGCTGTAACTACACTTCTTAGAGGCTTGAAAAAATCCTCATTTGAAATACTGTACCCTAAGGCTATTGACGGGAAGAATCCAAATTGCCTATCTTTAATAAAATTTTCTGTACCATTGTAACCAAAATTAAACTCCGCAAAATACCGCTCGTCATAAGCATAGGTAAAACGACCAGCCAATCCTGTGGTACGATAAGGCACAGCGTCAAACAAGGAGCTAGGAAAAGCAGGATTATATTGTCTCTGGTTATAAAGCAGCATCGCTGTTATATTATTCTTCCCGAACAACCGCTGGTAGTCAATAGCAGCTTCCCAATAAATAGTTCTGTCTCCGTTATTGGCCTTAGAGAAGGACAAATAATCACTTCCGGTTGTCCCTATTTTCTCCAAAGTGTAAGTATAATCTGTAGGGTTATACTTACTTATTTGGTAGTAAAAAGGTACAGTGGAACGATCAGTCTTTGCTGTATTCCAATTCTTATATGAAAACAAAGCCCTTGCTGACAAACCTTTTGCAAGCATGGACAAATCTTGTTTTAACTCAAAGGTGGAAATGACCGTGGAAGAAAACGTGGTAGAATACCCCTTTGCCAATTCAGCATAAGGATTGACAAAAGTGGCTCCATTAAAACTCATATTTCCATAGAGTATGTTAGTTTCATTTCCTAAAGGACCGCTACCTGCCGGAAACATGATAGGAAAATTTACCGGATTGGTTTTCTGTATAATATTTCGATAAGTATCAGCTGCGCTGACAACTGGACTGTTTTTGTCATCGATAACAGTGCTCAGTTTGAGACTTACTTTTGTAGTTTTTGTCACATTAGCGTTTATATTAGCTTGAAAGTTATATCTTTTATTGTCTATATTATTATTGAAACTTCCTTGTGATATATTTTTCATGATCCCAGTATCTCTGTAGATGCCAGCAGACACATAATATGATGCAATTTTACTTCCACCGCTAATATTTATATTGGCCCGTTGATTCATTGTTACATTTTTAAATATTTCTTTTTGCCAGTCAACGTTCGGGTATATATATTTATTTAATCCTTTTATTGTTCCCTGAATTCTATCTTCCGAATACATTGGAGAAGTGTTAGGATCATCATTTTTCAAAGCTTCGTTATACATACGCATATAAGTCGGGCCATCAACCATATCAAGATGATACGATGGCATACTCCAAGAATTCTCCAAACGTGCTTTTACAGATATTTTCTCATTTGTAGCTCCTTCCTTGGTAGTGACAATCATCACTCCATTAGCTCCCCGGACTCCATAAAGTGCTGTTGCACTGGCATCTTTTAATATAGAGAAACTCTGAATATCATCTGGCTGGATGTCATTCAAATCTCCTGATGAAATTTCTACTC
>NZ_JBCOCI010000136.1:0-6187 GCF_040929485.1 Phocaeicola sp. RTP21198st1_B8_RTP21198_201120
CAAAATCCTGAGCAACTTTTTGTTGCTCAGGTACTTAAAAAGTTTAATTTATAATAGTGTTGCGGAATTAAGGATAACCTCTTAATACCTTTTAATTCTGATTTATCTTTTACCTCTTTAATGCTGATTGCATAACCACCACCGCTTGCTGCGTGTAAGTTCAGTTTGCTTTTGTTGGTCACAATGCCTTTACGGATGGTATATGCCTGCGGATTATCTTTCCAGTCGGCATCTTTTGCGTCTGCATATACAGTTGCGATGTATTTTTTGTCCGGATCAAGGAAATCAAATATCAGTTTTGAAGAATGACCGTTCTCATCTGCCGTACAGCCGATATACCAGTCGTTGGTTCCTTTAGCTTTGCGGGCAATGGTAATATAGTCTCCCGGTTCGGCTTCCAGATATTTGGTTTCATCCCAGTCAATGGCTACATCTTTTATGAATTGGAAGGCATCCATGAAGCGTTCATAGTTTTCAGGTATGTCAGCAGCCATTTGTAATGGGCTGTACATTGTTACATACAGGGCCAGTTGACGTGCCAAAGTAGAACGTACCTGTGAATTGTTGGTAGGATTCATTTTGTTACAACGGGTTTCAAAGATACCCGGAGTGTAGTCCATCGGACCACCTATTAATCGTGTGAAAGGCAAGATGGTAGTATGGTTTACGTTGTTACCGCCAAATGACTCATATTCAGTTCCGCGTGCTGATTCGTTACCGATCAGGTTGGGATAGGTGCGGCATATTCCGGTAGGGCGTACAGCTTCGTGGGCGTTTACCATGATTTTGTAGTCCGCTGCTTTTTTCACCGCATATAGATAATGGTTATCCATCCATTGTCCATAGTGGTGCTCACCACGTGGAATAATGTTGCCTACATAGCCACTTTTTACAGAATTATATCCGTTGTCTGCCATGAATTGGTATGCCTGGTCCATGTGGCGTTCATAGTTACGTACAGAAGCCGAAGTTTCATGATGCATCATCAGTTTTACACCTTTGCTTGCA
Source organism: Phocaeicola sp. RTP21198st1_B8_RTP21198_201120 (assembly GCF_040929485.1). NCBI lineage: Bacteria > Pseudomonadati > Bacteroidota > Bacteroidia > Bacteroidales > Bacteroidaceae > Phocaeicola > Phocaeicola sp. RTP21198st1_B8_RTP21198_201120. Next base: position 1,009 of record NZ_JBCOCI010000136.1, read on the forward strand.
GCGTAACTTTGAAGTTCTTTAACATTAAAGTCGGGATAGGGAGTTACAAAATCAAAAACATAATCTTTGCTTTTTCCGAACCAGTCTTCCCAACCTTCGTTCCAGCCTTCTACCAATACTTGGTCGAATCCATGCTCCGCTGCAAAATCAATGTAACGTTTTACGTTGGCGGTGTTGGCAGAGTGTTTGCCGTTAGGTTTTGTTTTGTTGTAATCTGTTTCACCTAGTTTTACACTGGATAAGTCATCTGTGTAAGCCCATGAGCCTTTTCCCGTAATCATATCCCACCACACGCCGATGTATTTCACAGGCTTGATCCAGGAAGTGTCTGCTATTTTGCAAGGTTCGTTCAGGTTTAACGTAATGCGTGAGGCAAGAATGTTGCGGGCATCATCACTAACGATGACGGTACGCCATGGTGAAGTGCAGGGAGTCTGCATATATCCTTTGTCACCTTGTGCGTCCGGAGTCAGCCATGATTCGAAAATCATGTTCTTGTCATCCAGATTGAGGTGCATACAGGCATAGTCTATCAAAGCAGCTTCGTGCAGATTGATGTACAGACCATCGTCTGTTTTCATCATCAGGGCAGTTTGTACACCGGTGGGGCTGAATGCTGTTTGCGAGGAGTTCTCCGTATAAGCCTTTGAAAACAATCCTCTGATTTCCGACAGGCGGGAAACGGTATAGTCATATTCCTGTGTATCGTAATCTCCCGGAATCCAGTAAGCAGTGTGGTCACCTGCCATGGCAAATTGTGAATGTTCTTCTTTGATCACGAAATAGTTTAAGTTCTTCTGCTGCGGAAATTCATAGCGGAAACCCAGACCGTCGTTGAATAGGCGGAAACGGATGATTATAAATCTGTCATTGGCAGGCTGGTTCAATGTGACCGCCAATTCATTATAATGGTTACGGATTTCCTTTTCTTCTCCCCATACCGGTTGCCATGTTTCATCGTTGGTAGATGTCTGGACATCCTTTAGCTCGAAACCGTTATAAAGGTTTGTCTTGATGTCCAGTTTGTCTATGTCTTTTTTATCAGTCCATTCGAAGTCGGTTTTGGCGTTTGCGTCTTCCTTCTTTAATTCCAATCCCAATTTACTGGGTTTGATAACTTCCTTCTGTTTATAGGTCAGTTCATACGTAGGAGTGCCCTGACCATCTAGGGTAAATGTCATCTCCAGATTGCCATCCGGAGAGCTCAGTTTCTGTTGTGCATTCGCAATGAATGAGATACAGAGAAATGCGATAAGTGAAAGATTCTTTTTTAATTTCATAATATGTACTGGTATTAAATTATAAGCTTTTACTGATTGTTTTAAAATTCTAGAACTAGCATTCCACGCCCCGGGAGTGTTAAGTTTTTACTCAAGTCGATACTTTTATCCGTTAAAACATCATGGGCTGATGTTGTTGGAAGTACTTCTTTGTATGGAGTCAGGTTAATGGTTTGCGTTTTGTCTGTTCCATTCATGAGAACCGTTATCGATTTGTTTCCATATTTTCGTTCATAAACGTAAATCCCTTTGTTGGGAGCGAAGTGTTTCAATCTGCCTTTGGCTATGATTTCATTACCTTTTCTCCATTGGAGTAGTTTCTGCATATAAGTAAAGGCTTCATTTTGCTGCGGAGTACGGTTAGCCTCATTGAAACAGTTGCGTGAGTCATTTTTCCAACCTCCGGGGAAATCACAACGTAACAGACCGTCGCCATTGGCTTTATCTGCAGCCATCAGAATTTCTGTCCCATAATAAATCTGGGGAATGCCACGTGTAGTCAGCAGGAATACAAGTGCTTGTTTGTAGCGGTCAATATTTTGCGTGGCTTCTTCATTTAAATAAAAGCGTGAAGTATCATGGTTATCAAGGAAAACGAGCAGATTCATTGGATCTGCATATACCAAATCCTGAGTAAGATAATCGTAAAGACGATATAATCCGCCATTCCAGTCAGTTGTTTCTTCGTCAAAGGCTTTGTTCATTTGTTCCATCAGCGGGAAATCCATCACGGTACGGAGATTGGAATTTCTGGGAGCAGCCAGTCTGCTGTCTTTCTGCCAGAAAGAAACTAGCACATTACTGTTCAACCAAGTTTCACCTACTATGTTGAAATCAGGGTACTCATCGGTCACGGCTTTACACCATTCTGACATCATGTCGAAATCTGCGTAAGGGTGTGTGTCTTGACGGATGCCGTTAATCCCTGCATATTCTATCCACCAGATACTGCTTTGGATCAAATAGCGGGCTACATGGCGGTTGCGTTGGTTTAAGTCGGGCATTGATTCTGTAAACCATCCGTCTACGGCTATCTTGCGTTCATAATCAGAAGCGTGGATATCCTGTACGCTCGCTGTTTTATAAGAAGTTTGTGTGTAGTTTCCTTTAAAATTGAACCAGTCTTTGGAAGGCATATCTTTGAAAAGATAGTTTTCGCTGCCACAATGGTTGAAAATCATATCCATAACAACTTTCATTCCTTTACTGTGTGCTTGTTCTACCAGCTTGCAGAATTCTTCATTGCTGCCTAATCTGCGGTCTACTTGATAATAATCGGTAATGGCATAGCCATGATAGGATCCTTCTTTCATGTCATTTTCCTGTATGGGGTTCAGCCAGATGGCCGTAACTCCCAAGTTGGAGAGATAATCCAGATTATTTTCAATACCTGCGAGGTCGCCCCCGTGACGGGCGAACGGATCGTTGCGGTCTACCTTTGCTTCCAACATTTCCGGTACGACATCGTTCGAGGGATTTCCGTTGGCGAAGCGGTCTGGCATAATCAGATATAATACGTCACCCGAGTTGAAGCCTTCCACGTTGGAAGCATCTGCCTTACGCTGTTTTATTTCATATGGCACAACAGTTTGCTTTTTACCTTGTTTCAATGTAATATGAAAAGTCTGCGGAGTAGCTTCCGATAAATCCATATATAAGATTAGGTAATTGGGATTTTCTTGTTTCACAATATCTTTCAGAAGAATGTCTTTAGAAGAGATGCTTACATCACTGGAGGAAATATTGTCGCCATACAGTAGGATCTGTAGTTCGGGATTCTTCATATCCGCCCACCAGAAGGTTGGGGCTACTTTTTTAATTATGGCTGCGGACACTGTGTGTTGCAAACCGAATAACGCGAGTAATGCCATAAGTGCGAATGTTCTTTTCATAATATATAGAAATTAGTGTTTATATCTTCATTTCATTTGGATGTTGCAAATGTAGGAGTGGAATAGATGAGATTTGAGTACTAGAATAAAAATATAAATGTTTTATAGACTCAACTTATTGATAACTAGGTGTATTTATCTCTGCTGTATTGCTGAAAATATAAACGTCAATGAAAATATTTTCGTTGAAAAACTTTATTCTAATTACTTATATTTATATATTTGTGAATCTATAATAAGTATATAAGATGAAGAATGTAACCTATTTCTTTATATTGTTTTTGTTGATTTTGACACCTCCTTTGTTTGCTGATAAAAACAGCAATGAAGAAGTGTTGAAAAGGTTGGATCGGATCATTGATAATAAGACCGCTTATCATGTGCAGAAGGAAAAAGAGATTGTGGATTTAAAGCAACGTCTTCACCGTTCTAAAGATAATAGGGAGAAATATGAACTTTGCGGTTCTTTGTTTAACGCTTATCTGCATTATCAAGCTGATTCCGCATTGTATTATATTAATGGAAAAATGAATTTGTTGCCTCTGTTGAATCATCCGGAGTTAAAGAATGAGATTGTCATTAACCGTGCCGAGGTGATGGGGGTGATGGGAATGTATAACGAGGCTTTGGAACAATTGGAGCGGGTAGACCCGTTGGAATTGGAACGGGAAACTTTGGCTTATTATTACCGGACCTATCGGGCTTATTATGGTTGGGTGGCCGATTATACCACCAATGATGCCGAAAAAGTGAAATATTTGAAAAAGACCGATGCTTACAGGGATTCTATTCTTATTGCTACTGATCCTTGTGTAGACAGGAGCATTGTATGGGCCGAGAAAAAGATTATTAATGGCAGGGTGGATTCTGCTTTGGTTATATTGTCGGACCTATTGAAAGAAACGCCGGATGAACGGCAAAAAGGGTATATTTACTATACTTTATCCGAGGCTTACGATATGCGGGGAGATATTCAGAAAGAAATTTATTATCTGGCCTTGACCGCTATTACAGATTTGAAATCGTCTATTCGTGAATATGCATCCTTACAGAAATTGGCTCAACTGATGTATGAGGTAGGTGATTTGGACCGTGCCTATAAGTATTTGAATTGTTCAATGGAGGATGCGGTAGCTTGTAATGCCCGTTTGCGGTTTATTGAGGTAACGCAGTTCTTTCCTATTATTGATAAAGCATATAAATTGAAAGAAGAAAAAGAGAGGCAGATTTCCCGTACTCTTTTAATCAGTGTTAGTTTGCTTTCTTTATTTTTGCTTGCTGCTATTTTTTATCTGTACCGATGGATGAAGAAATTATCAGTGATGCGCCGTAATCTGAGTCTGGCTAATCAACAGATGCAGGAAGTAAATGCTGAGTTGGCACAGACGGGGAAGATCAAGGAAGTATACATTGCCCGTTATTTGGACAGATGTGTGATTTATCTGGACAAGTTGGAGTTTTATCGTCGTTCTTTGGCGAAACTGGCAATGGCCTCCCGTATAGACGATTTGTTTAAAGCGATTAAATCCGAGCAGTTCATACGAGATGAACGGAAGGATTTTTATAATGAGTTTGATAAGTCTTTCCTGGAGTTATTTCCTCATTTCATTACTTCTTTTAATGAGTTATTGGTAGAGGAAGGAAGAATATATCCAAAATCGGGCGAGTTGCTGACTACGGAATTGCGTATATTTGCTTTGATCCGTCTGGGAGTAACTGATAGTAATCGGATTGCCCATTTCTTGGGGTATTCTTTGGCAACGATTTATAATTATCGCAGCAAGATGCGTAATAAGGCGATAGGAAACAAGGAAACTTTTGAACAGGAAGTGATGAACTTATAGAGATAGGGGGACTTTTAATTATAATTGTAATGTGGATTAGAGAAACAATGAGGCTTAAATCGATATAACCGAAGGTTTTTATCTTCATCCTTAATTCCGCAACACTATTATAAATTAAACTTTTTAAGTACCTGAGCAACAAAAAGTTGCTCAGGATTTTGCC
>NZ_JBCOCI010000137.1:0-6107 GCF_040929485.1 Phocaeicola sp. RTP21198st1_B8_RTP21198_201120
AAAATCCTGAGCAACTTTTTGTTGCTCAGGTACTTAAAAAGTTTAATTTATAATAGTGTTGCGGAATTAAGGTTATAATAGATTCAGATACTATTCTGCCGAAATCGGATGTTATTTAACTCATGATCCAATTGGACTGGCTGGAGGAATCCTTATTTACGGTTATGTTTCTAACCCTAATTCCTATATTGATCCTTCCGGAGAAAGCAGTTATCGGTTAGGTAAAAATTTGGAGAAGAATGGTATGAATCATGGAGGTAAAGTAACTTTCGGACCAAACGGGAATAGAAGTACAGAATGGCAGGCGCATCACATTATTCCAGAACAAGTTTGGAGACGTAATAACGTTTTCTTTAAGGAAATTGGGCTGAGAGGTCGTGACTCCGCATCCAATGGCGTTTTCTTACCCAATAGTAAAGAAGTTTCCTCAAAAAATAGCTTACAATATTTTCACTGCGGCTCTCACCCTGACTACAATGTAACTGTTGATAAAGAAATAAAAAAGATAGAAGCAATGTATGAATTTGAAAAAAATAATATAAAACCTGATATAGCTAAAGCTAACGCTATAAACCGCATCCGAAATTTACAAAATGATTTTCGGCAAAAGATGTCCGCCTATTATACAGGAGAACCTGCCTCTATCAATAACTTTCATTAACATTAACGAAAAGATAATAATATTTATGAATACAGAAGAGCTTTATATTTGGCGATATGGGATAGATAAACTTCCTAAAGGATTATTGGAGTATGGTAAATTTGATGTATGTGATATTTATGATGAAACTAAAAGGCAACGATTTCAAACTAAAGGGAGATGGATGTGGAAAATTAAGAATGGATGGGAAGAAAATTTACCTCCAGTCTTATACCTCGTATGTAACAAGAAACCTGGAATCTTACAATTTGATTTTTGTGATCAGTGGAGCATAAAACTAAAAATCGTATCGGAAGAGTTTTTGTCTTTACTTCAAGAAAATGGGTTCATTGATAAATATGATGTTGCAACTGTCAAGGTAGTAAACAAGAAAAACGAAACTCTAACGGATAAAAAATACTACGCTTTACGTATAAATCATTTTGATAACGATTCTTTTCATTTCGGAAAAGGCATAACATATCAGAGTGACTTTCAGAAAAAACTAGGTACCTGTTTTACAGTATATCCTGACATGAAACTGAAAGACTGTTCAATCAAACAGAATTTTTTCGTTTTAGATAGCGTAGAATATGGAGATGGAATAATATTCCGAGAGAAAGTTTTGGATAAGGTGTTGAATCTGTATAAGCCTGAAATTTACAAATTATCAGACTACTCCAAACTATGGATAGATGAAAAATTTTATCCATATGGAAATGAATTTATGATTAAATAAAATCATCTTGAAAACATTCTCTATACTGGTAACAGTTAGTACAACTGATTGTCAAAAATCGTTATGGAACATACCATACTCCATAACGATTCCCGTCCCGGCGGATTTATAATCCACTGGTTATGAGTATTAGTATTAGGATTTGCAATACTTAAATTTTCCTTTGAAAATGTATAGAGATAAGCAAAATGCCAATCTTTATAAATCTGTGATTCTTTGTTGAATTAGTAAAAGAACTAAAATAGAAAAAGGTATAATCAAACTGTCCAAGAACTCTTATCTAAAACATAGCATAATGCATGTAAACAGAATATGAGTTTTTGGACAGCTTTCTATTTCTACTAAAAATACACCAAGACTGTACAAAGCATTACCCCACATCACTCAACTCATGATCCAAATCAAACCTCAACACATAAAAAACGCCATTATCCACATAACCAAAACACCTGTTCCGCTGAGTAATTCTGAATTTCTTAATGCCTTTCTTCCATAGGTCATCTGAAAAATAGCGCTTGCTTTTCTTCTTCTTGTTATACGGTTTATAATCCAACCCCTTATCCGTTGCAATAGCACTCCAGTCCAATTCCTCAAATTTACGGAATGAATCAATAAATTCGTTTTGGTTCTCATTGTCAATAAGGGAAAAACCATGCGTGCCATCAATAAGGCTGAAATCAAGCTTGCCTCCACTGAAACGAATGGTAATATACTTTTCGAGAGATAGTTCACCCCTTTCAAACAGAATGGAGTGCAGTTGCTTCTCTTTCCAGATATTACCTACCTCGATTGGTTCTTCATCTTTGGTTACAACAATCGGATGCTTCTCATACCCGGATCTGATAAATGATAGAAGACAAACCGATCGGGCTGCTGCTTCGGCAATGGAACTGCCGGATACATCGGTTTCACCTACTGAATATTGGGCATTGGAATCCTGTTGGGGAGCTTCATCCCAAAACGGATTACAGATGGCACGTGCCAATGTACTTTTATACAGCCTGGCTTCATCGATGATACGGGTTTCCGGCGCTGTCAGCAAATCGTGTAAAGTCTTGTCTGGCGTGGCTTGCGCAGCAAAAAAACTTCCTTGTTTGAACAGATACCCCACTCCATGTGAAAAGGCATCCTGCAATGCCTTGTGAAATGGAGGCATTCCGTTTTTCCAGAAATCCCGGCTGTCCAAAAACTGTCCGTTCAATGACAATTCATTGATAATGATACCGTCCATAGAGTCTTATAGCTTTAAAATGGCATCCAAATCAATATCAAACTGCTCGAACATGCCGGGGATATAGGATTGTATTCCTCCCTGTGGGGTAAATTCCACAGGTTCGGCATGGGTCAATCCATTCCCGTCTTGTCTGAAGTTGTACACGGCAACGTCAGACAAGGCCAACTTTTCCTGACTGATCAGGCGCCGGATACCGTTAAACAGGTGGTCGCTATGGCTCTCTATGATGATTTGCACACCGGCTTTCGCTATCTTTGCCATGAAATCAATCAGTTCGGCTTGTGCCTTGGGGTGCAGATGGATTTCCGGATTCTCCGTAATCACCATGCCGCCTTTCGGGGTCGCAAAACAGGCTATGATGACTTCCGTCATAAAGCTTACTCCGGTACCGACATGGTAAGGGAGAAGCTGTTTGCCGCTGCGCGTTTCATATTTTACGTAATGATTGCTTCCTACTGTTTCCACCACCAGCCGGTAACCGGTCAGTCTGTCCAGTTGATAATTCACCTGGCCTTCCAGGGTTTGAGTACCGGGAGCCAGGATCAATGCGGCATCCAGCGTATCCAGACGGTGCTTGGCGTAATAGTCTATCACAAATTCCCCGTTACGCCCCAGCTTGTTTTCCGAATCGGGATTAACGGGATGCATATATGCCCCACCGGGGCGTGTGGCAGGCAGGTACAGCAGGTTCTCGCTTCCGAGAACTCCCAGCAGGTTCGGAGATGCGTCAGCCGATTGTTCCACAAAAGTGGTTTGGAATGAGTCATCGCCCGGAGTAAAACAAAGCCGGGTCGGATCTTCTCCATGATACGAAATACAGATTTCGTATGACTTGGCATTGGTCACAAAGTTCCTTACATCATTGAAATTCGACGCTTCTGTTCTCCGGTTCTTCAGACCGTGTTTGCCTTTTTGCTCCGTCACGTTATCCGAAGCAATCAGCAAGGCTTGCAGTGCGGTAGATTTTCCCGATGAATTCGGACCTGCGAACAGGTTCAGAGGTTTTAATTCCAACGAACATTCCACCAGGCATTTATAATTGTTGACAGTCAGATTGTTTAGCATAAATTCAGTTCATGAATAAGTCGGTTGATAATTTCATAACGCTTATAGGTCTGCTTTCCGCTATCCACGGAGCGTGTGAGAGAATCCAGATAGGCATCATTGCACATTAATTGCATATAAGTATTCTGAACCTGACGATGGAATTGTTTCCCTTCTCCGTTCAGCCTTGACAGAAGATAACTGAAACTCTCAAAGAAAGCCATGTTTATCGGCCGTTTCTTGCCGGGTAACGAAGGCAGCCTGAAGCCGCCTGACGGAAGCAGTTGTATGGCAAGCTCCATGGCACGTGTAAACCGGCTGTCCAGTTCTTTAAACAAACCGTTTTCCGGCTCCAGCTGATTGAGAAAACGCATCGTTTTCCCCAAAAAATCCTCTACATTGCTTCGGTAATCCAGAGGCTCATGGGTGTCCGGGTCTATGGTGATATGCTGCTGCCACAAATAAAAAGCCGTAAAACGGAGTACCAGATACCTGTCTTTCATATGGTCGTCTGGAATGGAACCTTCTGTTGCTTCAACAAACGCCTCTTTCTTGGCCAGCCGGTTGATCAGTTTCGTGGCATTGCCCTGATAGAGCGCATTGCGCATCTCTTGATTGTTAAGCCGTGTCCCGCCACGGTTCACCCGGTCAAACAAGTCAAAGGTTACCCGGTCGCTGGTAGGTGCCTTAATCACATGCAAGGTAAGCGAACAGTCCTCTATTTTATTCTGCTCCAACGGAGTCAAATCTGCGAATCGGGAACCGTTCTTATCCTTTAGGATAGTGAGCTTGTCCAAGGCAAATTCATTGTTGATAAAACTGAACAAGGTGCTCAGACGCTGCTTGCCATCTACAATAAGATACACTCCCTTCTCATCTTCCTTCACATAAATCAGAGGTAGAGGAATGCCCATCAGTATGGATTCTATCAGCTCGCTTTTCTGTTTGGTCTTCCATACCAGTCCCCGTTGAAAATCAGGGGTCAGATTCAGCATCGGAGGAGTCTTTTCCCATTTCCGTTTCAGTTGGAACACAGAAGCCGACTCGCGGGCTATATTTAGCACTGCGTCCGGATATACGGTATTCGGCTCGTATGTCTGCTGGTTGGAAGCCGTCCGTATGGTATATTCTCCTTCAAAGTCCATTTATTCTCCTTTTTTCTTCAACAGATGCAAATATACGACGTTTTTTTGATACATGACTTGAAATCAATTGCCTTTTATGGATTGTCTTATGATTTTTGATAGAAAATAGTAGGAGAATGTTTTTCTTTTTTGATTTTAAATGATACATTTGCAAAAACAGACCGACCAATCGGTTTAAAAACAAGAATCAAAAAGTTTCATTATGCCGGATGTGTTCAAGAATATAGCTGACGCCGCCGGTAGCAGCAGCGTCAGACGGGGCTTTGCCGACCTTTTTTCAGCCTCCAAGGCGGCTTTGGACGAGATTCAGGCGGGCCTGGGCGGAATCCTTCCTTCCATGCCGGGTATGCCTGTCGCCAAGTTCGGCGACCTGTCCATCGGGATAGACATGCATCCTACCGTTACCCCTCCCTCTCCCATCATGCCTGTGCCTCATGTAGGCAAGGTGTACGACCTCATGGCAGACCTCATGGCCGGCATGGCGGCTGCCATGCCGGCTGTGGCTGATGGAGTGGCCGGAGTGGCGTGCAACATCCTCAAGAGCATGGCTCCGTCGGTCAAGGTTCATAACCAGTGGATTGCGCAGGCAGGTATCGGCATCGTGCATCTGCCGGCATTTGTATTGCATCCGGCCCCGTTGGTCAGCGGTATGTCCGAGTCGGAGATGTGGATGGGCAGTTCCACTGTCCTGGCGGACGGTGCGCCCTGTTCCTCTCTCACACATCCGGCACTCTCATGCAACATTGTGGGAATACCGACGATTCCCCGCAAGGGGAAGCCCAGGAAGGTGAGCAAGGCTCTGCTTGCCCCCACTTCCATGCTCTCCACCATCACATCCGTAGGAAATCCCGTGCTTGTGGGAGGACCGCCCACAATTGATGTATTTGCGCTGGCGATGAAGTTCGGACTGAAAGGCTTGGGCAAGATGTGGAAGAAGATAGGCGACCGCTTCCAGAACCTGATCGACAGGCTGAGGAAAAAAGGCATGAACAGGCTGGCGGACATTCTCCAGCCCATCAAGTGCAAGACTTTCGGTGAGCCGGTGGACGCTGCTACGGGCAGGGTCTATCACACCAATGTGGACTTCGAGCTTCCGGGTCCGATTCCCGTCGTATGGAAACGTACCTATTACAGTGATGCCGCCATGGACGGTCCTTTGGGATACAACTGGCACCACAGTTACAATCTGGGCATACGGCAGCTGGAGGAAGGGGCGTTCGCATTCCGCCATGCTGACGGACGGGAATCTTTCCTGCCCGTACTGAAACTTGGAGAATCCCATTTTGACCGCAGGGAGCAGCTGGC
>NZ_JBCOCI010000138.1:0-5801 GCF_040929485.1 Phocaeicola sp. RTP21198st1_B8_RTP21198_201120
CGCAGTGGTCAACCCCAAGACACGAAAGAGTCTGACTACGGAAATTTCCGAATTAGAAAGTTCCTTAAACGGCGGCGATACCGGATATATCAATCTCAATATCCATTCATGGGTAACAGGCCAGTGGACGGGAGAAGGATCATCATTGACTCATAATGATAACTCTTCTTATAAACGTAATACCGAGGTGAGTACTTTGATTAAAAGTGGTGCTATTTTAACAATGTATGAAGCTTCCGGAAAACAAGTGAAAATGAATGATTATGGCATAACATTCAAATTCAGGGGTTCCGCAAAAAACAAGGCGGAATGGAGCTGGTATGATTCCGGTAATGGTATTCTGATTGGAAATACTGATGCCGTTGAGATTTATATGACAGTTGAAACATCCAATGTGGAGTTTTTGAACGGGTTTGTGATTAAGGGGGCTTACGTGAAAGGAGCCGAGGATAAAATCAGTGAACTGACAGAAAGTGTGGAGTCTTTGGAACAGTCAACAACCGACAATATAGAACACATTTTTAATATTGACGAATCGGTTAACGGTGGTAATGTTGGACGCATATATATTAATGAGGATGATCTGGTTACCGGACGCTGGACAGGTGAGGGTAAGAATCTGAAAGCAGATTCAATGGAAGGATATTTGCGCACTAAAAATTTGTATGACATAACTTTGAAAGCCGGTGACTTGATTTCTGTATATGACAAGGCTGGAAAACAAGTAAAAGCCAACAGTCTCGGACTGAATATGAAGTTCAAAAACTCAACTAATACATCATCCATCATCTCCTATCAGGACAGCGGTACTTATTACAAACTCACTGAGGATGCGATGCAAATGGCATTTTTTGGCACTTCGGAGGCAGTTGAGAAGATTACCGGTTACTATTTCAAGGGATTTCGGATTAAAGGATTTGACGAAAAAATCAGTGATGTCAATGAGTCTATCCATAAGCATATTAATGATGTAAAAATCACTGATTTTTATCATTCTCTTAAGATACTTTTCATTGGTTCTTCCTTTGGGGTTGACACGATTAATTACGTTGGAGATATAGCGCATAGTTATAATTTTAATATTGTTATCGGCAACCTTTATGTTGGCGCTTCTGGAATTAAGGATTATATAACATTTTACGAATCCGACCGCAAAATATCCTACTATAAGTGGAATTTGAATGCCATTGCCTGGGAGAATGGCACCAGTACGGTAAAAGAAGCCTTGTCCGATGAAGCGTGGGATTTTGTGGTAATCCAGAACGGAGCATATCAATCCGCAGATGAGTCAACCTATTGGGATCAGGACGAGAAAGGGAATATTACCAAGAACTATGTGAATCTGTTTGCTGACATCATTGATAGATGTTGCCTGTTCTCGCATCCTGTAATCTGTTTCAACATGACATGGGCGTACAGCGTATATCATACGCTTTCATCATCGCAAGGTTCGAAGGACAAGTGGCTGAGTTTCGGCATTAATCAAAAACAGAGGCAGCTGGGTATGTATACGGAATTGTGTCGCTTGGCTCAAAAGGTATTGCAACATTGCCCGGAAGTAAAATTCGTCATCCCTTCCGGAACAGCCGTACAAAATGCCAGAGGCACGTCTTTAAGGACCGACACGACCATACAGGGAGTTGTGTCTCAATCCAATCCGGAAACGGGCACTCCTGTAACAACCGTGGTCCCAACCATAGAAGAGGCTGAATCAATGACTGACTTGAATCAGGCTGCGGTAGATTTTCCATTTATGGCCGGTAAGGATAATAATTTTATGAACTGGCATTATGGTACAGATTTGAGCAGGGACTGTCTGCACATGACAGAAGGGATCGGAAGATATCTTGTAGGAGGAGCCTTATGGCAGATGATTGGTTATAAACTTAGTCGCTTAAACTTTACAGGGAATACATACCGGACGACTAAGGAAGACAAAACGAATTACAGAATCATAGCGGTTACTGACAGAAGAGCTGATATCGCTCAAAAATGTGTGATTGCCGCATTGGATAACCCGTATGGGGTTTCAGACATTATGGAATAATATACTTATGATACGAGAATTAATCACCAAAATAATGAACCATCTGTCCGTAGAAGTGCATCCGGATGCAGAATGGTTCTAGAATGTTAAAGGGTGCACTCTTCAAGAGAGTCATCCTTTAAATAGTCATTGCTTTTTAAAAGCATTTATGCCAATAGATATAATTTTATGATCATATTTCATTATTTATTATATGCTTTATTAATTTTCAAATAAAGATGTACTTTTGTATCTCAAAACTTCTTTTAGAAAAGAGGGTAAATATAGTTATAAATTAATATATAATGATAATATGAAATCAGATCAACAACATACAGACCGAAGCCGAACAAAGAATTCCGTTCTTTACAAGTATCTTGATATTGAAGGAGCAAAAATGATGCTTTCAAATAGAACTCTCCAGTTTACTAATGCGATGCAATTCAACGATCCTTTCGACTGCGATCCCAATTTAATAGACTTCTCTAAAGTACCTTATGAAAGGTGTAAAACATGGACATCGGATATTATTGAATCGCTTGCATTTGACCAATATAGAAAGAATCGGGAGGACGTTTGGGTATGCTGCTTGTCAAAAGTCTTTGATTCGTTATTGATGTGGGCTTATTATAATAATCATAGAGGAGTTTGTATCGGCTTGAATATGGAGAAAGTGGCTAAATATTTCGATGCATCACTTGGACAGATAGTTGATAAACATGCTCATGAAGTCCAATATCGTGATATTATTGAAAAACCGGATTACTTCCAAAACGAAGAAGATTTCTTTCATTATCAAATGTGCACAAAAGCTAAAGTCTGGGAACATGAACAAGAAGCACGTATGTTTATTTTCAATCCTTTTCCATGGATTATGTTACCTGACCCAAATAATAAAAGTGATCTAGTAGACTGGAAAGAGGTAAGAGCTTTTCCTAGAATTGGAGGAGAATGTTTTGAATCCATATATTTTGGGGTAAACATTAACGAAAAAGAAAGTGGATTAATCAAGATTGCTAAAAAACTAAATCCTGATATAAAAGTGTATCAAATGGAAAAAAACACGAATGCCTTTAAATTAGATGCAATCCATATAAATGATGAATAATAAGTATAGTCTTCCACTTTTTGTCGTTTAAGTTGTTACCAACGGACTAACAGGATTTAATCTGCTAGTCCGTTCTTACAGCTTTCCGAGTTACTCTATTGTTATGGTAGATAATAATCCCCGGTTTCTATTCTTTCTCCCTCCACATAACCAAGTTCAAGCAAAGTATTCCACATTTTAGCAGCCCAAATATAGGATAATAAATTATTCTGATGAATTTTATCACTGCCGGGCCAAAAGAGTGTTTCATAATCCGATGCTGTATATTGACCTTCTATAATACCCAACGCTTGTCCATCATAAACTGCTTGTCCTTGAGTATAAGCGCGAAGATTGATATATCTTGCACCAAAACATTTATTAGCTTGATAGACTAGCTGATTAGTTGTAAGGGACAAGGGCGTAGAACAGACAATATACTTCTCAGAAAAATTATTAGCCGATGAACTGACCATATTAGCCCAATCTTCTTCTGACTCGTATCCATAATTCTGACCTGTAAACCATATATGAGGATAATCCTTGTCATCATACAATGCAGCGTCAAAAAACACATTGCCTACACCTATTTTTGTTTCTCTTCCTTCTTCCAACCTTGTAAATTCATACAATAAAGAGGTGGCTAAGCTGTCAAAATAAATTTTTCCTTGTTTTATAGGCAGCAGCTCACTGCACTTGAATAATTCAGAGTAATGATATTGTCCCTTACTATCTATATAGCCATCTCTTGTTGCATTAGTTTTAATGTCCACCGTATCTTCGTTTATTGTAATATGTGGTTCTCCAACATTTGGATTATTTATTGTGAATGTATATTTTGTCGCAGTAGATGGAATTGAATGGGTGCCAGTCTCGGATAGACTTTTTATAAATGTGCCATTCTCTGTATAAAATGCTATACCAACAGCGTCAATGGCTTGCTTTGCCAAATTTCCTCTTATACCATTAATAACTACCTGTACGTTTTGCCCATCTGATATAGCAACATAAGGTGTGTCGTGATAAATTCCGTCACTTTTTATCCATGCGCTTTCTAAAGCACAAATAACAGGGCCTTTGGCTGGTATAGTAAACTCACCTTTAACCCTTATACCTATACCTCCTGCCCTTGTTAAATTGCCAATAGTTTTTTCGCCACCTTGGCATCTTTGAATTAATTCATATCCTGTAAATTTAAATATATTATTAAGTTGTTTTATTATCAATGCACTATTATTACCACACAGTGAATCTCCTACTATAACAACTCTTTTAGGCTTAGGCTTTTCAGAAGAAATTCCTGCTTTATAAACAATGACACTTGGTTCTCCAACAGCAATAAATTCATTATCTGAAGTAGATTTTGTCTGTAATATAAGTTCTAATTTTGTATATTGATAATAATCTGATGTGTTGATAGTTACTGGTCCTGTTCCGTTTGTTAATTCATAAATTACATTATCATCTCCATACAGTATAAAAGCTGACAACCTATTTGTATTATTAGACAGACTACCATTATTAGATAGTCCTTTAATAGTAACTGTATCATAATTAGATATATCTAATTTATCTGTGCTCCATAATTTTTGTATTGAATTATAACCTTGAGTTGTTCCGTTCGGTTGATTTGCCCCCGTAAGCCATCTTCTTTTATTCCAAGTAAAAGAATTAAATATATCTATATTATCTGCTCCAGAAATTAAATAATTAATTTTTTCTATTTCTGTGGTATTAAATTCAACAGAATCAGATAAATTATTAAAATCTTCTCTTGAAGCTACAGAACTATCCATTATGACTATAATACTTGAATCATTTTTTGGAATAAATTCATCATCTGAAGTTGATTCACATTGTAAAATTAATTCCAGCTTGGTATATTGGGAATAGTCTGATGTATTAATAATAGTTTCACCACTTGCATCTCTAATTCCTTTAACAAGGGTATTATCACCATAAATACATATACCATTTAATGCAGATGCACTTGTGCTTATGGATGAGCCATCTAATAATCCATCGCAAATAATACTATCATATTCTGAAATGTCAATCCTTGCATACCAAATTTTTTGAACAGCATTATATCCCAACTCCCCGCCATTAGGTTGATTTGTTCCTGTTACCCATCTTTTTTTATTCCAAGTAAGGACACCTATGACATCTTTCTCCAACCCTTCTATTTTATTTATAGAAGATTGAATAGATATAAGTTCTTCAGGCTTAACTACTTTAGCTTTGCTGTTGGCAATAACAGAAGGAATTATAGAATTATCTTGTTTTGCTTGAATAATGATGTTAATATTGCTTCTGTCGGAATATTTATCCATATTAATAACCGCAGAACTACCCCTCAAATATTCTATTTGTTCGCTACCACTATAAATACTAATTGAAGGGAAAATATCAGAAACGTCTACTTTTTCTGATAGTCCTGACATTTTTAGAGTATCGTAATATCCTACATCTGTCAATTTGGTATGCTTATAATTTTGTTTTTG
Organism: Phocaeicola sp. RTP21198st1_B8_RTP21198_201120; assembly: GCF_040929485.1. Classification (NCBI taxonomy): domain Bacteria; kingdom Pseudomonadati; phylum Bacteroidota; class Bacteroidia; order Bacteroidales; family Bacteroidaceae; genus Phocaeicola; species Phocaeicola sp. RTP21198st1_B8_RTP21198_201120. The sequence goes on from NZ_JBCOCI010000138.1 coordinate 5,618, forward strand.
AATACTATTACCCGCAGACGAATTTGTTTCCCAATCCCATGTGCCATCTATCCATACTGTATTTTCTGTTATAAGATCTTTATCTATAGAGCCTTCTATTTGTGTCTTTAAATAAATTTCCTCATTTTCTAACTCTGAAAGTTCCGTAGTCAGACTTTTTCGTGTATTGGGGTTGACCACCGCA
>NZ_JBCOCI010000139.1:0-342 GCF_040929485.1 Phocaeicola sp. RTP21198st1_B8_RTP21198_201120
ATCAGAAAATCAGAGGTAAAACAAGTATAGACGAGATTTCCGGAAGGGATCTTGTAAGTCTTATCCTTTTTCCGCCTCACGGGCAGATTGAATTGTCCGGTTTTGGTTATTATGGAACTGTCTTTCCCATGTTTACTATCTCCGCGATATACATAACAATGCCGGCAACCTGTACTTAGCTTATGGCAGCCATGCCAAGGATTCCATAGAGAAGACTCCAGACTTATTCTATTTTCCATTCTGTTTGAATAAAATTTATCATTTTATTATTGTCTGCAAAGTTAGCTAAAGTCTTTTCATCATTTACATAATTCATTCCTGAATTTCTTCAAAAAGAATGGG
>NZ_JBCOCI010000139.1:421-5720 GCF_040929485.1 Phocaeicola sp. RTP21198st1_B8_RTP21198_201120
ATCCTGATTGGGTAAATGTAATTGCTATCACCCAAGAGGGTAAATTCGTATTAGTACGCCAATACCGTCACGGAATAAAAGAAACACGTTATGAAATTTGTGCCGGAGTTTGTGAAACCGGAGAAGAACCTTTGCTTTCTGCCCAACGCGAATTGTACGAAGAAACAGGGTATGGTAATGGAAATTGGACAAAACTTATGACCGTCTCTGCAAATGCCAGCACCATGACAAATATCACTCATTGTTATCTGGCTACGGAGGTAGAACGAATCTCCACCCAGCATTTGGAAGAAACTGAAGATTTGACAGTGCATTTGCTGAGTGAAGAAGAAATAAAAGCGTTGTTATTGAATGATGAAGTAAAACAATCATTGATGGCAGCACCGCTTTGGAAGTATTTTGCTTTATATTCTCATTCATAGTTCAATCACCCAAATACATTTTCAGGGAGGATTTTGCCCTCTCTGAAAATGTTTTTTGGCTTAAAGGATAAAGTAATCTAGAACCACTTTGCCCATAAAATATTGGAGTTCTCCGGAGAATTGATTTTGACAGGTTATTCTAAATGTCTTTTTATCTGTTCCTTATCATTTCAACAAAGGTAATTGATTTAACATTTCTTTAATTCTGATAGCAATCCGTGGCATCGGTTCGGCAACGGTTAGACCTACTGTTTCCTTCTCTTTGGCAATATCATTAATAACGCGGACCACTTCTGCCAATTTCATTCCATCGGGAACTACCCCTACGGCTGCTATAATTTCGGCAGGGTCGAGCACATCCATATCAAAATGAATTAACACGCGGGATGCTCCACATGATTTTAACCATTCATATATAGCATTACTATTTTGTGCTACATCTTCCGGAGTAAGATGTTTTATACCATATTGTTTCTGGCGGACTTTTATTTCATCACGTTCCCAATCACGCAATCCTACGAGCAGAATCTTTGAGGGGGCTATTTGGGCCGGTAGCTTGGAAAGGATTTCCTTGTCGCCTTTCCCCATGCAGGCAGTAACAGCCATGGCATGGAATCCGCTGTACATATCTCCGGGAAGTGTTATATCAGGATGGGCATCAATCCAAATCATTGCCACACCATCTTTATATTTCTCTGCAAGGTAGGTAAACGGAACGACACTGACAGAACATTCTCCTCCAAGAGTTACTATTTTATCAGGATCACTGATACGCAACAAGTCAAGAGCAGCTTTAGTCTGTTTCACAATAATGTCGCGGTCTAGTACACCGTCCTTTTTTCTACGTTCTGTAATTTCTGTTGAAATGGGAACTGTCAGTGTTTCTTGACTGCTGTCGGGAGCCAAGAAGTTAAGCAATTCTGCCCCTAAGAAGTATCCCTTTGATGCTGCTTCGGGATCTTTTATTTCAGTAATCCACCGAGCAATATCACCTCCTTGCCATTGCGGATAAATCAAACGAATTGTTTTTGTTTTCTTTTCCATACTTTGATTATTAATTGAATTTTTCTGTTGTGCATTAATAGAAATCACATTAACAGCCAGTAATATTATCAGAGATAACCACTTTTTCATTATATCATTATTATATATCCCATTATTCCTATATCTGAATCTGTCTGCAAATTTATAATTACCCGATGGTTTGCGCAAGTAGGGATAAATTAATCAGTATATGAATAATTTATCCCTATAACATGAAAAGAGTAGAAGCTATTCTTTCCATGTTATTTCAATATGATTAATTTTGCAGAAAAAAGAAGATTTATGTACAGAAAGAAAATACCTTTTGATATAGACTGCGGTGTGAAAATAGCGATGGAAGTGATTGGTGGAAAATGGAAAAGCTGCATTATTCAAGAATTGGACAAAGGCCCGAAGCGCCCGAGTGAACTTCATCGTTACTTTGATGATGCCAGCCCAAGGGTAATCAACCAACAACTGAAAGAACTGGAGATTCATGGCATGATACAGAAAAAGATTTTTTCGGAACTTCCTCCCCATACAGAATATTCCATTACAGAGCAAGGTAGAACACTGCTTCCCATTATTGAACAATTAGAAAAATGGGGAGATGGATTCCGACCGCAAATGAAGAAAATATTAGGAATGGAAGACTAAGTTCAACAAGATATGATTCTTTATCAATTCGGTTTTCTGATTGAAAATGAATTACTTTGTCAATTAGAAAACGTTTTAAAAAGAGGGTAATTAAAACTATTATCATAAAACAATTTAAAGCCTTATGGGCTGTAAAATTCCATTCATTAAAACGCCCACAAGAATATGCTTTGCTGCTCAATGTCTCATCTGTTTATCTGAATGAGGCGGTGAAAAAGACGACTGGGTATAAGTGCCTATGTACTGAAAAGCGCTTTAATGGAAATGCTTGATATATAAAAAAGCGAGTGCAGATACTCCTTGAACAGAATGTCTGCACTACTTGAATATGTTTTAGAAGGTCACTTTACTCTTCTTTCCACTAACCTTGAAAGGGATTTATTTTCTTTGCTATAAAAAATGCATATCCATAGTATTCTTTATACTTACTATATAATTCAGCTTCATGGCAGATGGATGCCATCAGTTTTTCAGCTGTTTTATTCCCTGCATACTTCTTGATAAACATTTCTTTGGCTTTGGCCTGCGGAACATAATAATGTTCTGTCCAGCAATTCTCCGGAAGAATGAACGTAGCAACGGGAATATATCCCGCTTTTTGTATTTGTACTACTTTATTAGGAATTGTATCTATTTCCGTGTAAGCATTCATCCAGAAATCATGAATCTCTGCCGGACGGTGATCGGTAAACCAGACACTTTCAGAAACGGCAAGGTATCCTCCCGGTTTCAAATAATTGCGCCACTCGTTCAATCCTCGTTCAAAACCGATATTATAAATAGCTCCTTCCGACCAAATCAAGTCTAGGGATTCTTTTTCAAAAGAAAGGGCATCCATTGAACCGACTACACCTTTTACTCTATCCTGTAAATTTAACTTTTCGGCATTCCTGTTGAAGCATTCAATAAATTCCGGAAAGAAGTCGAGTCCTGTAATACTTCCCGGTGTATGTTGTGCCAATACCATTGTCTGACCTCCTGTCCCACAACCGAGATCGGCGATAAGGGATTGAACAGTGAGATTATTTATAAAGCTTAGTGCTTTTAAGGTTGCTTCGGGACTTCCGGGACCTTGCCGGTTTGTATTTAAAAAGAAATCACAGATTAAATTTACATCGAACTCTTGGATTGTATTATGATTATTATCGTTATTCATTATTGTAAAACATTGAGGGCATACAATCCCATTATTTGTATGCGGATTAAAAGATCAATTATAAATAATATAAAATTGCTCTCAAAAGACATTCTGAGAGTAAAAACGACTGGACAATCTATTCTATAAAAACAGATTGTTTACGACACCAAATCCGATATATGAGTTTTTAACATATTGCAAAGATACATTTATTTTATTGAATTGTAAATAGATTATTCATAAAAAGAATTATTCTTCTGTCCGATTCATTGAAAGTGATAGAAAATAATGTTTAAATTTAGTAAGGATTTGATCGTTTCCATTCTTTTAAAACCCTATTTTACGTTTCAAATAAATCATATCTTTTAGTAAAACCCCATTGTCAATGATAGGATGATCGTAATTCTCCGTGAAAAAATCTTTTATACAATGAGAATATTCAAAACCGCAACTTTTATAAAATGCAAGAGTGCCGGGAACGTCTCCCGTTCCCACCATCATCTGAGTATATTCTTTTGAGTAATGGTTTATCAGGTAATTTATTAGTTTTCTACCATATCCTTGTCGTTGGGCACTAGGGGTAACCGCTATATTCTTCAATTCACAAATTTTCGGACCTTCTTTTGTTACAACGCAAACAGCTTTTATCCCGTTATCTTCCAATACAAACAAGTCACCGCGCTCCAAATATCGGTCTATCATTATTTCCTGTTCATCCCCAAGCAATAATAAATCCAGATATTGCTTTTTATTTCTAGATATTTTAACGATGTGATAATCCATAATATTATATTTATGACATTCTTGTCTTTATTTTCATAGACAGTACAAAATAGCACTATTTTAACGATTCCTGGCATATCGGTAAATAGCAGCCGAAATATCAGAGATGATCTTAGTATTCGTTTCCATATTTTCTTTTGAGTCTTTGACAAATACGGCTACTACGTATCGGTTCCCATCAGGTAGAATTACAAAACCAATGTCATTGATGCCAATGTATTCCCCCCGTTCATTCTTATCGGAAGTTCCTGTCTTATGTCCTATCTTGACTTCACTTTCGGGAAGGGGAGCAGGTAGTCTGTCTTTACCTGTCTCACACTCTATCATAATATGTTTTAGAAAATTTGTATATTCATTTTTCATGGAATCTTGAGTCATAAAAAGTTCCAATAGATTGGCTGCTTCCATTGGTGTTGTCCAGTTTTTGTAACAATCATCCATGTCTTGATGCATCTCATCTTCGGTAGTAGTTATAGAAACATCGTTTATTCCCAATGAATGAATGTATTCATCCACCACGTTTACACCACCTATATAATCGAATAAAATATCACAGGCTACATTGTCACTTAACTGCATTGTATAAGCTAAAAGTTCACTAATCGGAAGTTCCAAATTACCTTGGGGATATTTATCACGCAAAGGGCTGTATGTATCCGGTTTGAAATACCTTTTATCAAGATATAGGGAAGTGGAAAGTGGAATATGTCGTTTTTGCAGGTAATCACATACAGCCAATGCCTGATGAAACTTATAAACGCTCATCATGGGATATTTTTCGGCATTATTTACGGCCAGCGTATCTTCTCCGTCTAGTATCAGAGCCACTCCTATAGTTGCTTTCTTATCTTTAATAATATGTCGAATCTCTGTTTTTAACGGTTCTAAAGGGTCTTGGGCCTTCCTCTGAATGCATCCACACAGTGCTCCACAGAATATACAGATATATAAGAGTTCTTTTTTTATTAAAGAACTAAAAGAAGACATGGGTTTACAAATCTTTATTATATTCATAGCTCTTCTTAAATAGTATTTTATCATTCTATAACTTTCATATCATCATGTCCGGTCGCAGGCAACCATACAGTGAGGATATCCTCCATTTTAATTTTCAAACTACAAGTATTGGTGCAAGGGTGACAACCTATATAAGTCACATTCATCAAACCCTTATCTATTAAAAGCTGTACTCTTTTTTCTTTATCCTTAATTCCGCAACACTATTATAAATTAAACTTTTTAAGTACCTGAGCAACAAAAAGTTGCTCAGGATTTT
>NZ_JBCOCI010000140.1:0-5619 GCF_040929485.1 Phocaeicola sp. RTP21198st1_B8_RTP21198_201120
ATCTGCAAATTCAGTAATGAGAGGACGTGTAAACGCAATAAGGACGTTCAAGGGCTTAGTTGCGGATTTGAGGAAAAGATGATTTTTCTAACGTTCATGAAGTTTGTGGAATGCAATCAGGACGATATATCAATAAGATAAAAGAAACGAACTTGAACCCCATTATAACAAAAAATGGTTGTATGTTATTTGAAGAAAGCATACTCTCTGTTGAATGCAAAAAAATATACTCCCACCAAATGTCTCAAATGAACTATGAAAATCATGAATTCCATTCAATGATTAAAGATAAAGGGAGTGACCATAAAATGTATATAGCAGAAATTATTGATATATGGGTAAATGATTAAGTAAAGTTGTTATTTAATATATTATAATAAAGTCAGTTATAATTTCTGCCAATTATTAGATCGCTAAAAGGCTTAGGGCTCTATAGCGATCTTTTTTGTTTATATCTTTCTAATGATGTAAGCATTCGGTAAACCACGTTACAAATTATGTGAATTAGTTCCGAATCGGTGCTATTCGTAGTTGATTCGTAACTAATAGTATCTATTCGGAACAAGTTTGATTGGATTTTGCCCAATTACGTGGTAGAAGTTCTGTCATATCCTTTTTATCCCTTTCATTATATGGGATTTTACTCAGGACATCTTCCAGCCAGATTCTAGGGTCTACTTCTGCAGACTTGCAGGAGGCTATCAGAGAGTACACCAAAGGGGCTTATGGCATTTTCTATGCGGTTGTCATCAATTTCTATTCTTCCGTCGTTTACGTATCTGGAAAGCCTTGGAAGAAGCGCGTACGTATATTCAATAGCTTTACCCATGCGGCTTTTAGGAAGCACTCTAAGATAAGCATCCTGCAGCCACTTTTCAAATTCAAGTATCAGCGGATAGGACTCACGGATACGTTTTTCCTTACGCTCTTCAGCTGTGAGTCCGGCTTAACCGGCATCAGACTCTACCTTGTACAGCCTACCGATGTAGTGAATCGCCTGTGTGACCAGCGTCCTGTTTTCTTCCAGGGCATCCACGTACTTCCTTCTGCCATGTGCCCAACAGCCGACCAGAGTGATTCCTTTCATCTGCTCAAACTGTTCGTAAGCTGCATAGCCATCGCATTGCACAATGCTACGGTAGCATTCCAGCAGTTCACGGGCTACCATACCCGAACGGCTGCCACGGTCATAATGGAACATGACGTCCCCCGTGACGCCATCGCGTACGCACCACTCATCCCCCTTTTTCGCCTTATGTTTCTCATTGTCCATCACAGGAATGACACTCTCGTCCACTTGCATATAATCACTGGAGAGTATCTTCTGTTTGAGCAGGTTGTACAGCAGCTTGCGTTTCTCCACCGCCATTTCATACCATCCGCACATGGTAGATTCGCTTATGCCAATTCCTGATTCGCGATACTGCTGTGTCAGACGGTAGAACGGGAGATGATACATGAACTTGCCGATGATAATGTCTGTCAGAACCGAGGAGCCTTCCATACATTTGCTGACCGGAACAAGAGGTAGCGGGTGAATCAGAATCTGCCTTTCCTCGGGGTATTTCTCCATATCGGATTTACTCATCACTTTGTGGCGGACGGTCTTCAGAATATATACTTTTACCAGAACACGTTCCAGGCGTAAACTCTCTTCCTTTCCGATTTCAATGAAATCATCCTTAAGCTTGCCTTCCTCGGCTGGTTGTCCCTTCGGGTAAAGATCAATAACCTCTACAGGCAGTGAGGAAGTGTCCAGAGACTACTTGCGGACCGGTTTTTCCTTTACTTTTATAGTCCTGGTGATTGCTTCTTCACTCTTGCAGACTTCCTCCTCAAGCCGGGATATTTTCATGGAGGACATTTCTTCCTTTGAGAACAGGAACAGCTGGTTGGGATCAAGCGGAAGACTCTTCTCGTTCATCCGGTCAAAGACTTTTTTCCGGAGCCAGTACAGGGATTGTTCCAGCGAGGAACCCCTGCTGATAAGCACCGCTTAATCCTGACGGAGCTTCTCATTTTCTTCCAATCAGGCTTTTTCCTGTTCTTCTGTAAGCATCTGCATCTCATTGTTTCACAATGTAAATATACTAAAATTCAATGATATACAAAAGCGAACGGAGTCAAAAAACGGTACTATTTTCGAAGCTTTTGCAGGTTTTCAAGTCTCGTGCGTCGCGAATCGCGGGCTTCCATGATACCCTCCACAATCATGACAAGTTCTCACCATTCTATATTTGCACAAACCTCATTATCGCTGGCAGAATCAGGCTTGCCTAAAGTGCCGGCTTCCAGAAGTTTGGAATACAGCACCATGCCGCCTGGCTCCCAATGTAGGAGTTTTATACGGTTACGGGCACGGTTTATGAAGATATACACGTTGCCGTTGCAGGGGTCCTGCCCCATGGCGTCTGTGATGATACCGCTGAGGGTATGGAAGCTTTTGCACATATCAGTCGGACGGTTATACAACAGATAGCGCATACTGTCATTAAGGCTGAACATGGTTGCAGGCCCAGATGATTGAAAACAGTTCATTTTCATTTAACTCACCGCAGATGCGTATGACACTACCAGCCGGTGTACGTATTTCCATCTCTTTCAATCCGCTTGGCGTGGCCGGTGTACTTTTCTGTTTCCGTCCGGTTGTACCGGCAAATGAAAGAACCGGAACAAAAGATCCGCTGTGTGGAAGCTCGATAAACTAACCTTGAGCCGTTTTACCCGATGATTGCTTGGCGGCATAACGGGATTTGCTGTCATAAAAACCCGCCATACAGGGATATTGAGTTCCTCTAATCTTGACTTATAAGTCACTTTGTACTCTTTACAGTAATTCATTATCTCTGCTACTTCTTCTCGTGTCATCATAACTTTGTTTTTTGAACGTAAAGTTAATGACGGAAGTTTGAAGAAAAAATGCGTGGTTTACCGGATGCTTACGCTTTTATACGCATTCAACTTTTAATAAAGCTGTTGTATAAGAAAACCGTCCACTTTCTGGTATAAATAAGTAAATTAATTCCCCATTTTTTAATTTGGATGAATTAAACAATTCATCAAGCATTATAAAAATACTTGCTGCTCCTACATTTCCTACATAACTAAGATTAGTAAACCATTTTTGTTCATCAAGTAACAATCCTTTTTCTTTCAGTTTATCTGCTAATTTGTCGTAGAAAAACATAGAAGAGATATGCGGAAGAAAATAGTCCACATCTGCAAAGTTCAGCTGGTGTTTCTTACAACTATTAGCTATATGTAGTACGGATTTCTCAACACCATACTCCGCCAATAATTTTATATTTTGCTTTATTGCAAAGATTGATTGCGTCTGCCAATCAACAGGGCGCATAGCCTTCCAACTAGTCCATTCTCCACTTGCAGTATTTTGTAATCCTTGTGACATACATACGTCAAGTTCATTTGCATAGGATACAGATTCGATCCATTTTATTTTTAATGATATTCCATCTGACGGCATATCTGACAACAATGCACATCCTGCACCATCAGATAACATCCATCTAAGAAAGTCTTTTTCAAATGCAATATATGGATTGGATTGAATTTGACTTATTGCTTTATATTCTTCCTCAAAGATGTTTGAACGAAGTAAGGGAGAAAATAATTCAGAGCCTCCACATATAGCATTATTTGTATGCCCAGATAATACGGATAAGAAACAATATTCTAAAGCATGGGCGGCAGAGCAACATACTCCAGAAGGAGATAAAATCGGAATCGGATTGCTGTCTTTTAGCAAACCATGAACCATTGATGTATGTGAAGGCATCATTTGGTCAGGCGTAGAAGTTCCACATGATAATAGTTGAATATCCTTAGCTGCAAATCCATCATCAAATAAGCCAGCAATAGCATTTGCCATGAGTTCCGCATTAGTATGGGTATAATTTCCACCTTTTATAGCATAATATCTTTGCTTAATCTGATTTTGACCGAGAATAATCCTCTTTATACGCGAAGAATGCCCTCCTATATACCCAAGGGAATCTTCCATTTCATCGTTTTCAACTGGTTCATTCGGTAAAAAACTAGATAATTTAGTAATATAAACATTTTTATCCATAATATAACATTAATAGTTTAATTAAACAAACAGTACATCCTGTCTATACCACAAAAATACTATTAATTATATACGAATAGATAAAACAGTATTTTATTTTGGAAAAATTAAGCTTTAATGCGCCAGTTTAAAATACAAATGCTGAAATTTTTCTAATAAACAATTCGTATCGTATCCATTAGGAGTAGTCATACTCATATAAGAATAACCATAATAAATTTCCATAAATGACAATTTTTCAACCTCGACATTTACACTATTTTTTATTTCCTGCTTTTCTATACCTAATAACAAAAGTTCTTTCCAATATTTTTTTTCTTTTTCTAAACGCTGCTGTGTTTCATTGGGGATTTCTTTCAAAAGATTCATGCAATTTGCAGCAATATAAATAAATGCACGATTTATATTTTGAATACCTATACTTGTGAAAAACTCCTGTTGCCGTTGTTTTGCAGCAATAAAATTTTTGATATTATCCCACATGCTTTTTGAAACATCTATTGTTGGTAAATCATACTCTTTATTAATAATAAACCTATCAATAATTGATGCCAATATCTCATTTTTAGATTTGAAATGATATAATATAGCCCCTCTACTTAATCCAGTTACTTTTTCTATATCAGTAAAAGTAATATCGCTAAAAGGTTTTGTGGCAAACAATTTAAAACTTTCCAACAGAATCTTCTGCTTACTAACATTATTCGGATCTTTATATCTCATAATACATAATATTTGTTACAAATTTAATAAAAACAAAAGAATCAATGGCACATAATTGCTTTTTTTTAACGCAAATACAAGATTACAAGAGAATTGTAATTTCATTTAAGAGACTGTTCAATATTCCCAATATAGGTGGATTTGTAATCTGGCATATTATTTATGTTATAGCAATATTTGAAACATTTAGCCAAAAACATATTTTCCAATATATCTGCTATTGAGCAAAAAATTATATTTCCACAAGATAATTTAGATTTTTCAGAAGATACTTGAATCCAACACTCTCTCTCTGCTTTCAATAAATTCCGCATATCTTCTTTGAAAGTAGGAAGGTATAAGTTTGCCTGTTCCGCTAGATGAAAAAATGCAGAATAAGGACTTATTGGAATACTTTCTTGCTCAAACCAATTTTGGATTTTATTTAAATGCTCGTTTTTCTTATCCCAATATTCCTCCAAAGAATGCACATTATTAGAATTAATAGGATAAAATATATTCAATGGGGAAAAAAAATATTGTTTAACAGCATCCTTGAATATTGCTTCTTTATCCTTAAAATGATAAAAGATAGCTCCCCTTTGTAACTTAGTGACCCGCTCCAACTCAGGAACTGTCACTTTTTCCACATTCTTCTGAAGAAATAATTTAAAAGCTTCCTTCAAAATAAGCTCTCTTGAATTTTCCACAGGTTTATTGAACCAATCTGTCTCTGCCATAACGATAAGGTAAATAGTTTATCCTTAATTCCGCAACACTATTATAAATTAAACTTTTTAAGTACCTGAGCAACAAAAAGTTGCTCA
>NZ_JBCOCI010000141.1:0-5599 GCF_040929485.1 Phocaeicola sp. RTP21198st1_B8_RTP21198_201120
GTTATATAGCCATTGACGAATTCCAGCAAATAATGGAATATCCGGAGAAAGGAGTGGAAGGCCTGTTGAGATCGTATGGGAACAGTTACTCATGGCAGTGTTCAAGCAATTGATGTCAATGCACGCTTCCAACGTGTTAATGGTGAACAGAATTTAGACCTTTCGGTCTATAAATATGGTAACGGAGAATATTTACTATACTTATGTAAAAAGAAAGTTGAAGAGTTTTCGCAATGCAAAGACATTAGTTAATCTTTATCCTAAAAACAAACAAGAGAATGTGAAAGAGTTTGTAGATATAAACAATGTCAATTTTAAAAATTCAAAAGAAATACTGAAGCTACTGTATCAATTCTCAATCAAATAGAAAAAGATAAGATAATTTTTTTGCCCAATGTTATCCATCATCAATTAAATTTGCTTTTCGATTTGGAATTCAGATAAAAGGAATTAGTTTTAAAGGAAATAAATCCCCTTCATTCTTACCACTAATAATAGGAAAGAATAAGAGGATTTATTTTAAGAAAATTTCAATCTATAAAAACTTTCAGTTTCTATTTTTATCTGAAATATCTTTTCAGAATCAACTTATTTGATAGCCCACCAAAGTGGCGTCATCATTGTATTGTCTTCTGCACCTAATAATTGCAATGCATTTTGGTATTGTTCTTTATCTGCGTTTTCTAATGCTGTCGGATACCGCATACGTTGTGTATAATGATACCATTTCTGACCATTTTTCCATTCTGAAGCCTGAATATATTTCTCCATGTCAGAACCGGTCAGTGTACCTTCATTAGCTGGAATTTCAAAGAAAGGCAATCCTAAACGACGACGGTCATTCCACATTTCAACTACTCCATAAGGCACATTAGCAATATACTTTTGTGTAATGATCTTGGTTAGTTGGTCATTCAAAGCACCACCTTTGTATAAAATCTTACTGGCGTCTGGATAATTATAAGTCATTTTTCCAGCTTGCTTGGTATAACCATTCACATAATCAGCTTCAAAAGAAACCGGTTCTACGGTATGATCAAAATTTACTGAAGTACCTACACGGTTATAGCTGGTAGATGCCAGATATTGATTTACATATTGACTTAGGCCAAGGTATTCGAAATTGGCACGTACACCGTTTTCATACGCTTCTTTAGCGCTGATGGAGTTGGTCCATCCTCTTAAAGCACCTTCGGCCAACAAAAAATAGGTTTCCCATGGTGACATCCAGATACGTCTGGCGGTGTTATCACGATATTGTTTACCCAGCATTGGAGTAGTATCATACATACTGCCTAAAACATCATTGAATTTGAATGTCTCAGTACTCCATGCGGAACGAGTACCTGCCGGATAACCATTCCATGTGAACTGAGCGTCAATCTTTACTAGTTTTTTTTCAGGATCAGTCGGATCCAGCATGGCATGTTCTGCATGATTCTTAACGCCTTGCGAACCTTGATCTGGAAAATTTTCAGCTTTTTCATCATTCGTTAAACACCATACTTTCAAAGCACGCGGATCAAGATGTTCAGGAATACCATCCATCCACAATTGTTTGGTTGGATTATCAGTAGTTACCGGATAATGATTTACGTATTGTTCACCAATATAATTCATAGGCTTGATGTAAGGCGCCAAGTCCGGACGATAACTGGTTACAGGAATATCTCCTAAACCAGTTAACAGATTACACATAGTAGAAGAAATACATTGGTCATTCCAAGGACGATTCATTACACCTTCATAACAAGACCATCCGCCTGCCTCTGGAAACGAAAAGAAATCATCTGCAGAAGTCAACAAACTTTTGGATGCAGCATCCGCAAATTCAGCCTTGACATCGATTTTTGAAGTAGATACTTCGGACAGGCGCATGGCATAACGTAAGCGGAGGCTGTGAGCCAATTTGACCCATTTTGCAGCATTGTATCCAAAAGCAGGATCTCCTTTAGCTTCTGTTTCTGTAGGTTCTACAGACGTGTTAATTCCAGCGGCTGCTTCTTTTAATTCGGTCAACATGAATACATAAACATCTTCTACGCTGTTGAATGTCGGATTGACACCTTGAGCAGCGTCCAAAGCATATGGACCAAAAGAATCAGCAAAATCTGCAATCAGCATAACACGCCAAATACGAGCAAATTGTTTTACATTAGGAAAGAAAGCCTGTTCATGTTCGGAAGTTCCCGGATTTACATCTGCCATATTGATGGCATTGGTGGCATATTTTACCCAATTGGAGGTATAACTATACAATCTGTCGTTATACTCATTGCTATAACGGGCGGTTACTCCCATAGTGTTATCACCAATAATTCGTGTAATGGAAGCCCAGTTATACACAAATACACGTTCTGCAATATCCGGGTCCATTTGCGCCTCATAAAAAGATTTATTCAGTGCATAGTCCGGATGAATATATGATTCGCCTGCTGCAGAGGGACTAAAATTGATTTCCTCAAAGTCATCACATGATGTGGCACCTCCCATCAAAGCAGCACCCATTACCAGACTGAATAATAATTTATTTACTTTTTTCATTGTTGTCGAGTATTAAAAATTAGAAACCAAGTGTTACATTAAACAAGAAGGTACGTGATGTTGGTGATGACGCATTCTCAAATCCGGTTGCATTGGTACTGGTAGCAAACACGGATTCGGGGTCTATGCCATGCAGATTACTATGAATCATCCAAACATTGTTGCAAGACATCCCTAACTTAACTTGCTGGAACGGACCTTTTGCAAGCATCTTCCGGGGGAAAGTATAGTTTAAGGAAACATTACGTAAACGAACATTCGTTGCATCATACAAATTAGCTTCACCAATACCCATATTACCAGTTGATCCAGTTACGGCCGTCCAATAAGATTGTGGTTCTACTTCGATGGTGCTAGGTGAATAGCCCCCGTTTCCGTCTGCAATAACCCCATCTACTACAAATTTATCGCGTTTACCGTTTACCACAGTACATGCTGCCACACCATTGGCTTGCAACATTCGGTTTGAACCAGAAAAAATTTCACCACCGATACGTGCGTCTACCAAGAAACTCAATGTAAAATTCTTGTAAGAGAATGTATTGGTCCATCCTACCAAACAAGTAGCTTGTTGATCACCAATCTTTTGTATTTTTGAGTCACCTTGTGGCAAACCGGCATCATTCAACAACATTTTTCCATAATAAGGACTATTCTCATCAGTCACCCGCAGATAAGTAGTACCCCAAATTTCACCATAATTACCTCCAGCAACAGCCAAAATCTTTAAATTATCATAGGTACCTAAAGTATATTCGTTAATACCATCAGCTAGTTCTATAATCTTGTTTTTGTTGGTAGAGAAATTCACTTGAGTGTCCCAAGTAAATTCTTTAGTTTGTACCGGAGTAGCATTCAACATGATTTCTACACCTGAATTCTGAATATTACCAGCATTAATTTTCATTGAACTAAATCCAGACAATGAGTTCATAGGTAAATTTAGCAACTGACGTTTAGCGTTTGATTTATACCAAGCCACATCTAACCCTAGACGATTATTGAAGAAACGGACTTCGGCACCGGCTTCCCAAGATGAAATCAATTCGCTACGTACATCTTCATTAAATAAGGTACTACCAGACACAGACGCACTCGTACCTCCTGTTTCATAGATAGATCCAATACCATATACGTTATATAATTGATAAGGATCGAGGTCATTACCTACCTGTGCAAAAGATACACGAGCCTTGGCATATGTAAACCACTCGGGCATTCCCTTTCCCCGGTTATTAATCATATCACTGATTACCCATGAAGCACTGATAGAAGGATAAAAGAACGAACGGTTGCTCTTACTCAAAGTAGAGGACCAATCATTACGTCCTGTCAAATCCAAAAATGCCCAACCGTCATAGTTAACTCCCAGTGTACCATACAATGAATTGGTCTTACGATGAGTATAAGTCTGACTGATACTTCTGTTTGAGTCGGTTGAATTTGTCAACCAGAATAAATCAGGCACTGTTAAAGCACTAACAGAATTGCTAACACCTGTTGATTTACGTTCCATTAAATTCCCACCGAATGTAAACACACCTCCGAAATCGCCTAATACACGGTCTTTTTGTGCGGTAACCAAAAAACTGAAATTATTTTCATAGAATTTTTGTTCACCAAAAGAATAACGACCGTTTTCTGATGAAGGACTGCCAGCATACAGTTTGGTTTCTGTTTCTGTGAAATACATATCACTACCTGCTTTAATTTCTGCGTTCAACCAATCTGTAATCTGATATTTCAACGAACCATTCAGCAAAAAGCGATTACGTTTGTCTTGATTGGTATTGTAATCTTTTGCCCAATATGGATTCTGACCACTGCCTTTCTCCCACCAATACATTTTTCCATCTTCTGGATTTTTGGCCTGTTTAAACTCTCTTATATCCAAAGAAATAGGCATCATGTACATGGAATAGAAATAGTTGTCCGAGCGCGCACCGGATATAGGACGATTGGTAGCATCAGACAAAATATATTGTACTTTGGCATCCACACTCCAACGATTATCTTTACCAAATGACGAAGTGATACGTGACATTAAGTTAGTACGGCTATACTCTGCCCCTGGAATCTTGCTGAAATCGTCCATACGGGTAGCTGATAAATAAACGGATGTCCTATCAAACTGTTGCGAAAAAGCGATATTTTCAGTTAAATTCACACCTGTCTTAAAGAAATTAGCTACATTGTCAAAATATTGCATATTTTGAGTACGTCCGTTCCAGTCTGTATAGCTTTGACCTGTAATAGCTGGTCCCCAGTTAGAACTAGAGGTTGCATTGAAAATGCCATTAGAACCTTGACCGAAAATAGTTTGTCGTTCGGGTTTCATAAATACATTTTCCACCGAAACGGATCCGGAAAATGTAACACCAAGCCCCTCGCTCTTAGTACCCTTCTTTGTTGTAATCAGGATAACACCATTACCTGCACGCGAACCATAAAGCGCAGCAGCAGATGCACCTTTCAAAACAGACATTGATTCAATATCTTCGGAGTTGATATCCGATAAACCGTTACCCATATCAGTAGATGGATTCCACATATCATTGTTGTCGGCTCCAGTAAAATTATCCAAGGGTACTCCGTCTACAACAATTAACGGCTGGTTCAAACCCGTTACAGAATTACTACCACGAAGCTGAATCTTAGAAGAACCGGCAGGACCATTACTTGAACGGATGATTTGAACACCGGATACTTTACCGGAAAGAGCATTGGCTAAGTTTGTTTCGCGAGCTGCTACCAATGCATCACCTTTTACCTCCTGCATGGCATAACCTAATGCTTTCTTTTCGCGTTTGATGCCGAGAGCGGTTACTACCACTTCCTGTAGCGTTTGTGTGTCATCTTGTAATGTTACATTCAAAGGTTGACCATTCCAGGGAACTTCAACAGTCTGATATCCCACGAATGAAATTTGGATAATATCCCCTTTCTTCACTCCAGATAATGAAAAGTCGCCATCAATACCGGTAATAGTACCATTAGTCGTACCTTTCACTACTACAGATGCACCAATGACAGTTTCACCCGTAGCATCCTTGAC